>JASLAV010000440.1 GCA_030146905.1 Lentzea sp.
GTAGCAGCAGCAGTTCGAGTTGCAGCAGTAGCAGCGGTAGCAGCTGCAGCAGTTCCAGCAGTTGAGGGGGAGACCGATGTCGACACCGACGACCGCACAGGAGGTGCGGCTGTCACCGGAACAGCTCGGCTACCTGGCAGCGGGACCGGGCAGGGCCGTCGAGGCCGCGCTCGCCCGGCTGATCGACCGCGGCCTGGTGCGGGTGTCCCGCGACGGGCTCGTCACGGCGGTCCACCAGGACGGCCAGGGCGCCGGCACCGGGATCGAGAGGTGCGTCCTCGACCTCGTGCGGACCGCGGTTCCGCTGGGCACGGTCGTGGAGACCGTCGCGCACAACCCGGAAACGCGGCTGGTGCGCGACCTGCTCATCCAGCGCAAGCTCATGCGCCTGCCCCGCCACCACAACGAGTGGTGGTGGGTCTACCTCGTGGTCGCGGCCGCGCTGGCCCTGTTCGGCCTCGCCGTGCCGGAGGCGTTCATCGGCGTGGTGATCCTCGTCCTGGTCGCGTTCCGGCTACGCGGCAGGACGCCGCTCGCGCCGGCGGGCAAAGCGCTGCTGGAACGGACGACGGCAGACGACCGGGTGCTCGCGGTGGCGTTGCACGGCTTCCGCGGCAAGGTGGCGGGCCGCCACGTCGGCGACCTCTTCGAGCTGCCGCAGCACGTGGTCAGGACGATCCGGCTCAAGGACCGCGGGAAGAAGTCCGGTTCGGACGGCGGCGCGGCGGTGTCGAGCTGCGGCAGCGGGTGCGGCAGCAGCGGTTGTGGCAGCAGTGGCGGCAGCAGTTGTTCGTCCGGCGGCAGCAGCGGCGGCGGTGGCTGCGGTGGCGGCGGAGGAGGCGACTGATGGCGGGGATCGCGGACCTGGGTGTCGGCATCGGCTGGCGTCCGGAGATCGACCTGACCGTGGAACGGCTGCCCGGCGTGGACTTCGTCGAGGTCGTCGCCGAGAACCTCCACATCGGACATCTGCCGGAGTCGGTGCGGCTGCTGCTGGAGCGAGGGGTCCCGGTGCTCCCCCACGCCGTGTCGCTGTCCCTGGGCGGCGCTGAGGAGGTCGACCTCGGCAAGGTCGAGCACCTGGGCGCCGTCGCCGAGGCAGTCGGCGCGCCGATGGTCAGCGACCACGTGTGCTTCGTCCGCGCCGGCGGGCTCGACTCGGGGCACCTCATGCCGGTGCCCCGCACCAGGGACGCGCTCGACGTGCTCGTCGCGAACGTGAAGCTCGCGCAGCGCAACCTGCCGGTGCCGCTCGCCCTGGAGAACGTCGCCGCGCTGCTCGAGTGGCCCGACGGCGAACTGTCCGAGGGCGAGTTCCTGGCGGAGCTCGTCGAGCGGACGGACTGCTGGCTGCTCGTCGACGTCGCGAACCTCCACGCGAACGCCCGCAACATCGGCACGGACCCCGAGCGGTTCCTCGACGAGATCCCGTTGGAGCGCCTCGCTTACGTGCACGTGGCCGGCGGCGTCGACCAGGGCGGCGTCTACCACGACACGCACGCGCACGCGGTGCTCCCGGAAGTGCTCGGGGTGCTCGGCGAACTGTGCTCCCGCGTGAATCCGCCCGGCGTTCTGCTGGAACGCGACGACAACTACCCGTCCGACACCGAAATCGCGTCCGAACTGGCCGCGATCCGCGCCGTCGTGGACAAACACCGTGGCTGAAATGACCGACGCCTCGGCCGCCCGCGAAAGGCTGGCCGCCCGGCAGGCGGAGCTGCTGAACGCATTGCTCGCGAACGGGCCCGCTCCGGCGGGATTCGACGAACAACGGCTCGACGTCGAGCGCCGCGCGTTGTTGTCGAAACGGCGCGGCATCGTGCGCATGCTCGATCCCGCCGTCGCCGACGAGCTCGGGGAGAGGTTCCGGCCGCTCTTCGACGCCTACGCCTTCGAACACCCGCGTCGTGCGGGCTCCCGCGCCCGCGAGGACGCCGCCGCGTTCGCCGAATGGTGCCGCGCCGCCGGAGAACTGCCGATGAATCGCAAGCCGCGCTGGAAGTTCTGGCAGCCGAACTGACGGGCGAGCGACCGTTCGGCGAGAATCCTCCGTTCAGCCCTGTGTGACCCCGGCCACCATCGATACGTTCGAAAGCGTCGGGGGACTTTTTCGCATTGCCCACGCATTGCCGCGGGAGGTTTTCCGGCCTGCGCGGGCCACAGCGCGCAGCAAATTCGAACCACGAGGGGATTCGAATGCGCGGAAAATCCGAAGTGCTGAGCGCCTTCACGGTGCTCGCCCTGACAGCGGCACCGGTCGCGGTCGCGTCGGCCGCACCACCGGCCTCCGCACCACGGCAGGCGATCGACGAGGTCACCCTCGTCACCGGCGACAAGGTCCTCCTCGGACCGGGTCAGCACGTCGTGGCGATCCAGCCGGGCGAGGGCCGCGGCACCATGACGTTCAAGACGCACCGCGGCGCCGACGGGCACACCGCGGTCGTCCCGGAGGACGCGTTCGGGCCCCTGGCGGCGGGCCGGCTCGACCGCAGGCTCTTCGACGTCACCACGCTGCTGGAGTTCGGCTACCGGGACCGGATGCCGCTGATCGTGAACGCCAAGGCCAGGCTCGCGGCGCGGACCACGGGTGACTGGGCCGCACTGCAAGCCTCCAGCGACAAGATCTGGCTCGACGGCATCCGCAGGCCGAGCCTCGACAGGTCGATCGCCCAGATCGGCGCACCCGCCGCCCACCGGCAGGGCATCACCGGCAAGGGGATCAAGGTCGCCATCGACGACACCGGTGTCGACGAGAAGCACCCGGACCTCGCCGGTCAGCAGATCGCGGAGAAGAACTTCACGACCGACCCCGACAC
>JASLAV010000457.1 GCA_030146905.1 Lentzea sp.
GACGTGCCGGTCGATGTCGCGCCCGATCCAGAGGTGCTGGATGTCGGAGTAGCAGACGTCTTCCTTGTTGCGCTCGTCGTAGTCGGGCTGCGTGCGGCCCCACTGGTCGAACGCGGGACCGGTGCAGCGGTCCTTGTTGACGAAGCCCAGCAGCAGCGTGAGCCCGCACAGCACCATGAGCACGATGGCGGCGGCGCTGCCGAAGCGGCGCGCCGAACGCCCGGCGTCGCCTCGCTCCGGCGTCACGCCCACCACCTCGTGCACGGTGTTCACCGGCCGGCGTGGTCGCGCAGGAAGGCGATGTCGTCGGCCTGGCCCTCATCAGGTGTCTCCACCACGACGGGGCATCCGGCACTGGCGGCCACGGCCACCAGCTGGTCGGCGTCGATGGTGCCGGTCTTGATGTTGTCGTGCCGATCCCGCGAGGAGCCGAACTCGTCGCGGGAGCTGTTGAGGTGCACGAGGTCGATGCGGCCGGTGATCGCCTTCACCCTGTCGACGATGTCGACGAGGTCCTCACCGGCGGCGAACGCGTGGCAGGTGTCGAGGCAGAAGCCCGCGCCGAACTCGCCGACCGCGTCCCAGAGCAGCTTGAGGGAGTCGAACGTGCGGGCCATGGCGCCGTCGCCGCCAGCGGTGTTCTCGATCAGGACCGGGACCGCGAAGCCGCCTTCCGCGACCTGGCGTTCGAAGAACTTGCGCCAGTTCGCGAAGCCCTCCGCCGGGTCCTCGCCCTTCGTGACGTGCCCGCCGTGCACGATCAGGCCCTTCGCGCCCACGGTCGCGGCCGCCTCCGCGTGCTGGACCACGTTCTTCCTGGACGGGATCCGGATCTTGTTGTTCAGCGACGCGACGTTGATCAGGTACGGGGCGTGGACGAACACGTCGAGGCCGGAGGCGAGCAGTGCCTCGGTGTGCGGGTGCGGTTTCGGCTTCTTCCAGCCCTGCGGATCCGACAGGAAGAACTGGACGACGTCGGCCCCGCGTTCGGCCGCGGCGCCGACCGGGTCGTCGTCGCGTACATGGGCCCCGATGCGCATGCCAAGGAGGGTAGTCGGCGTCCGCAACGCCATCGCAGCCGCCGCCGATAGGAGTAATCGGGAAAACTGGGGGTGGTTCGCGTCACCACCAGGACCTACGGTCGTTACTTGAGAGTAGGAAAGGGGTTCGCATGAGGCTGTTGAGCATCGCCGCAACGGCGCTGCTGGCCCTGGTGTCCGGGTCGGTGGGCGGTGTCGCGCACGCGGCCGATCCCATCGTGGTCGGCAGCTGTGCCACGAGCGTGCAGGGTGCGCCGGGCACGCCCGTCTCCCTCAGCCCCGCGGCCGTCACCCAGCCCATCACGGACCTGGTGCGGGCCGTCCCGCTGCTCGGACCGCCGCTCGCCGAGCCGTTCAAGCAGGCGTTCGCGCAGGTCAAGCCCATTCCGATCGGTGCGGTGCAGGTCGGCACGACGACGATCTCCGGCGGCACGATCGCGAACGCCGTGATGGTCGAGGTCAACAAGATCCCGCTGCTCGGCCCGATCCTCGGCACGCTCGACAAGACCGTGCGCACGACGCTGACCAGCGGCTGCCAGGTGACCGTGACCGGCGTGAACCAGGTCGTGGCGCCGATCCAGGACGGCAGCAAGGCCGTGGCCGACGCCTCGCAGCAGGCCGTCGGCGCGATCCCCGGCGCACCGAAGCCGCCCGGTCAGCAGCCCCAGCCGCAGCAGCCGGGCACGCAGCCCGGCCAGCAGCCGGGCGTGAACCCCGGCGTTCCCGGTACCGGCGCCGGAGCGCCGAGCAACCGCGACTTCTCGCTCTACCCCGTCGGCGCGAACTTCGGCCGCGTGCCGCTGTTCAGCTACGGCTCGCTGCCGTTCGCCATGCCCGGCCTGTACTCGCCGTCCCCCGGCGTGCGGTACGGCTCGCAGGTCCCGCGCGCGTCCATCGGCAACGGCATCGAGGGCGACTCGGTGCAGGCGGCCGGCCGCGCGACGGCGTTGCCCAGGCTCGGCGGTCCCGGCGGCGTCGGCGCCCCGGTGCTGGTCGCGGTGCTGATGCTGGCGCTGGTGACGGGTGCGCTGGTGCGGACCTGGGTGCTCCGCCGCACCCCTGCGTAGTCATTGGACGCGCCCTGTTAACCTTTGTCAGTTGCTGACGCGACGACCCTCCTGCCACGGAAAGCCCGTGGCCGCGAGTCCACAGGAGGTGAGTGGTCCTCATGCGTCATTACGAAGTGATGGTCATCCTCGACCCCAGTCTCGACGAGCGCACGATCGCGCCGTCCCTCGACACGTTCCTCAACGTCATCAAGACGTCGGGCGGCAACGTGGAGAAGGTCGAAGTCTGGGGCAAGCGCCGTCTGAGCTTTGAGATCAACAAGAACGCCGAAGGCATTTACGCGGTGCTCGACCTGACCTCGACGCCGGAAGCGGTGAAGGAACTGGACCGCCAGCTCGGTCTGCAGGAGACGGTGCTCAGGACGAAGGTCCTGCGCCGGGAGCCCGCCAAGGCCGCCAAGCTGGCTGCCAAGGCCGCGGCCAAGTCGGACGCCAAGTCGGTCAAGTCGGCGGCCAGGGCCGCTGCCAAGGCCGCTGCCAGGGCCTGACGAACCTCGACTAGGGGAGCTCCCAAGACATGGCTGG
>JASLAV010000660.1 GCA_030146905.1 Lentzea sp.
CGCGGGTGTGCTGAAGCTGCTCGCGACCATCCAGGACGTGACCATCGCCAAGGCGAACGTCGAAGGCCAGTCCGTGCTGACGCTCACCGGAACTCCCGGCATCAACGGTGGCGGCGGTACGCACGTGCTCACCGTCAACGCAGACAACGGCCTGCCGATCCGTTCCGAGGTCGTCCCGGCCAAGGACGCGGCGGAACCGTCCAAGCCCTCCGTGGTGACCTACAAGTCGTCGCGCGTGAACTTCGTCGACGTGGTGGCGGGCAAGATCTGATCGTCCGCTGAACCGTCCTGGGAGGACCGCGATCCCCGCGGTCCTCCCAGGACGCTGTCCGCTGTCAGGCCACGTGCGCGCCCAGCCCGGCCGAGCCCGGCGCGACCTCCGGCCGCAGCACGAGGTTCTCGTCGTAGTCCCCGCCGTTCTGCGTCCGGTACGCGATCGGCTCGGTCACCGGTATCGCGAGCAGGCGCGCGCGGAGTTCCCCCGCGGCCCTGTCGCCTTCCTCCGGTGTGAACCGGTCGGCGCCCGTGATCAGCACCGGCGGGAGGACCTGCGCGCCCGCGTAGAACAGGGTGCCGTGCTGCAGCGGGAACAACAGGTCGTCCACGGAGCCGTGGATGCCGCGATCGCCGTAGAACCACGCCGGTCCGCCCGCGGTCACGACCGCCAACGCGCGTTTGCCGGCGAGG
The DNA here is from genome assembly GCA_030146905.1 of Lentzea sp. The sequence goes on from JASLAV010000660.1 coordinate 688, forward strand.
AACCCGTCCCCGTAGCCGATCCACTCGCCGTTCGGGCCGCGGTGGCCGTAGGCGTACCCCTGGTGCCAGACCCTGTCGAACCAGCCCTTGAGGATGGCCGGCATGCCGAACCACCACATCGGGAACTGGACGACGATCGTGTCCGCCCGGTCGATCTTCTCCTGCTCGGCCAGGATGTCCGCGCCCAGCGCACCGCTGTCGTAGGCGCGCTTCGCGGCAGCGGCGACCTGGAACCGGTCCGCCGGGTCGTGCGCGTAGCCCGCGGTGTCGACGACGGGGTTCCAGCCCATCGCGTAGAGGTCGGACACCTCGACCTCGTGGCCCTCCTCGCGGAGTGCCGCCTGGCCCGACGTCGCGAGGAAGCCGTTCAACGAGCGGGTCTCGGGGTGGGCCTGGATCCACAGAACGTTCATGGCACCGATCGTCGGCCCGCGGCACCGGCACGACGACTGGCCGGACGGACAACATGTGCGAAGATCGGGCCATGACCGTGTTCGCCGGTGACGGCCGCCACCGCGTGGCCGTGCTGGCCCGCGACGGGGTGCTGCCCTTCGAGCTCAGCATCGTGCACCGGATCTTCGGCCAGGCCCGCACGGCCACCGGCGAAGCGCTCTACGAGGTCGTGACCTGCGCGCCGGTGCCCGGTGAGGTCCGCACGGACGCCGACTTCACCGTCACCGTCGCCCACGGTCCCGAGGCGCTGGCCGAGGCGGACACGGTGGTCGTCCCCGGCTCGGAGGCCGACTACGAACCCCAGGACGGGCCACCCGATCCGCCGCTGGCCACCGCGCTCGCACGGATCCGGCCGGGCGCGCGGATCGCGTCGATCTGCACGGGGGCGTTCGTGCTGGCCGCCGCGGGACTGCTCGCCGGCCGGCGGGTCACCACGCACTGGCGCTCATCGCCACGTGCCCGTGCGCGTTTCCCGGACGTCACGTTCGACCTCGGCGTGCTCTACACCGACGACGGCGGCGTTCTCACCTCGGCCGGTGCGGCGGCGGGCATCGACCTGTGCCTGCACATGGTCCGCACCGACCACGGCGCCGCCGTCGCGAACGAGGTGGCCCGCGGCACCGTAGTCCCACCGCACCGCGACGGTGGGCAGGCCCAGTACGTCCACCGGCCCGTGCCGGAACCCGCGATCTCCTCGACCCGCCGGGCACGCGAGTGGGCGCTGGAGAACCTGCACCGCCCCGTCACGCTCAAGGAGCTGGCGGCGCGGGAGGCGACGAGCACGCGGACGTTCACCCGGCGCTTCCGCGACGAGATCGGCACCTCACCGGGACGGTGGCTCACCCAGCAGCGGGTGGAGAGGGCCTGCGCCCTCCTGGAGCGCACCGACCTGCTCGTCGACGAGATCGCCGTCGCCGCGGGGTTCGGCACCGCCGGGTCCATGCGGCTGCACCTCCAGGCCGAGCTGGGGGTCTCGCCCACCGCGTACCGCGCCACGTTCCGGGGCCGGGCCGCCGTTTCGTGACGCCTGCCATCGGTGCGGGTGCACGTCGCTCAGAACAGCCCTCCCGCCGCACGCAGCGCCTGGCCGCTGATCCAGGCGCCGGACGGCGAGACGAGGAAGCTGACGACGTCCGCGATGTCCTCCGGTTCGCCGATGCGCCCCAGAGGGGTCTGCGCGGCGATCGCGCCGGGATCGACCATCAGCATGTCGGTCCTCGTCGGGCCCGGCAGCACGCTGTTGACCGTGATGCCGCGCGGCCCGAGCTCCCTGGCCGCCATCCGGACGAGGGTGTCCCCGGCGGCCTTGGTGGCCGCGTAGGGACCTGATCCCGGGTTCAGCGCGATTACCGACCCCGCTGGAGATGATGACGATCCTGCCGCCGCGGCGCATCCGGCGCGCGCACTCGCGCAGCCCGATGAAGGTGGCCCTGGTGTTGGACCTCCACAACAGGTCGAAGTCCTCATCGGACATGTCGGCGATGGCGGAGTGCTCCGCCGACGCCGCGTTGCCGACGAACACGTCCAGCCCGCCGAAGTGGTCCTCGGTCGCCTGGAAGAGGTTCCGCAGGCCGTCCGGAGCCGCCACGTCCGCCTGGACGGCGATGGCTTCGCGCCCCGCGTCCTCGACGTCGAGGACGACCTCGCGCGCGGCCGCGGCGTTGGAGCGGTGGTTCACCACGACGTCGAAGCCGTCGGCGGCGAGTTTCCGCGCGATGGCGCGGCCGATGCCGCGGGCGCTTCCGGTGACGAGCGCGACGGCCATGGGTCCTCCTCGGTGACGATCTCGGGTGGGTCCGGCGGGACGAAGAGGAGTCAGAGGGCGGACCTCAGCTGCTCCCGGTGCTCGACCAGCCAGTCCTCGAGCGTGCGCAGCCGCGGGTTGAGCGCCCGGACGACGCCGAGGTCCCGGTTGCCGACGTACGTCTCGGCGGCGTCGGTGAAGAACTGGAACATGTTCCCGAGCTCCCTGGCCTCGGGGAACCCGGCCCCGCGCAGCTCGTCGTGGCTGATCGGCCGGTAGACGACCGGCTCGCCGAGCACCTTGGCGAAGAGCTCGGCCATCTCGTCACCCGTGGCGTGGGTGCCGGCCAACCCGACCGTGCGGCCGATGAAGCGCGCACCGGCGCGGAAGATGCCGTAAGCCGTTCGGCCGATGTCCTCGGCTGCCACGAGCGCCATCGTGCTTCCTCCCATCGGAATGGTCAGCACGGCTTGGCCGTTCGAATCACGGCGCGGACCAAGACCCGCGTGGATGAACATTTCGTAGAAGAACGAGGTCTCCAGAAAAGTCGTCGGCACCCGGTGGGCGGCGAAAGACGCGTTCGCCTCGTTCTTGGCGTCGAGGTGCGGCACCTTGTAGCCGTCGCCGATGGTGGGAACGTCGCTGCCGAGGAATTCGAAGTGCGGGCGGGTGTCCTCCAGCGTCGACCACACGACGTGCTTGAGGCCGGCGGCCTTGGCGGCACGTGCCGCGTTCTCCGCCTGGTCCCGCTCCATCCGCGCGCGGCTGCGGGCGGCCTCCTGCTCCGCGGTGAGGTCTTCCCGGAAGTTGGTGACGACGAAGGCACCGTAGGCCCCGTCGAACGCGGCACGCAGGCTGTCCTCGTCGTCGAGGTCGGCGTGCACGACCTCGGCGCCGCGTGCGGCGAACTCCTCCGCCCTGACCGAGCCGGTGTTCCGCGTCAGCGCCCGCACGGAGTACGGCCCGTTCCAGTCGTCGAGGACGGCGCGCACCAGTCCGCTGCCCTGGGAACCGGTCGCGCCCACCACTGCGATGATCTTCTTGTCGTTCACGACGCACCATTCTTGAATTCAGCTGGTCAACGGGAAAGAAAGACCGAATTGGCGCTGTCCGTGGAAAATCGACACCGCGCACGGACATGCGTACTGTGTTTTCCGTGGAGAGAACCGCCTTGAACCATCGTGGGGCCGGTTCGGTGCAAGGTCAACAAGGCACATTCGCGTGCTCGGTTTCATGGAGGTAACCGTGAGCGTCCGTCACAGCCCCGCCCGCGCCGAAGTGTGCGACGTCCGCGAGGCACTGGACCTCGTGTCCGACAAGTGGTCCCTCTACGTCATCTCCAGCCTCAGCGACGGCCCGCGTCGCTTCAACGAGCTCAAGCGCGTGGTGAACGGCGTGACCCAGCGCATGCTCACCGTGACCCTGCGACGCCTCGAACGCGACGGCATCATCGCCCGCACCGTCCACGAGCTGATGCCGCCCCGTGTCAGCTACCGGCTCACCCCGCTGGGCACCGGCCTGCTCGGGGCGGCCGCCCCTCTCATCGCGTGGAGCACGGGCCACCTGCCCGACATCGCGGCCGCTCGCGTGGACTACGACCGGAACCAGGACCTCGGCGCGGAGGCCGGCAACTTCTGACGGTGTGCGGCGAGCTCGTCGTGCGTGAGTGGCGTGCGCCCCGTCAGTCCATGACGTACGGCGGCGCCTCGCCCCAGCCCCACTTCGGTACGGGTGCCCCGTGGAAGGGCTTGGCGTCCGGCGCGGAGTTCCGCACCGCCAGCCGGGTTCCCCACTCCAGGTAGGACACGAAAGCGGCGCGGAACTCGGGGTCGTCCGGCAGCGCCACCTCGTCGGCCGCGTCCACGATCAGGTTCAGCCAGCGGCGGCGCTGTTCCTCGGTGATGGCCAGGCCGAGGTGCTTGGCGAGCATGAACTCGTAGCCGCCCCGCTCGTCGGTGTAGGCGGCGGGACCGCCGAACACCTCGCCCAGCCACAGCGCCACGTGGTGGGCGTGACCGGGGTCCATGCCGGCGAACACCGGCGCGAGCACCGCGTCGTCCGCGACGCGCCGGTAGAACGCCTCCGTCAGACGCGACAACGCCGCCGCGCCACCGGCCCAGGTGTACAGAGAAGGTGTTGACTGGTCGTTGATCACGGCGCCACTCCAGCAGCACGCGGAAAGCCCGGCAAGTACGCACCTTTCGGTGAGGAGTTCCCATGTACCACTGTCCTGTCGAGCTGGCTCTCGACGTCGTGGGCGGCAAGTGGCGCGTGGTGATGCTCGCCCACCTCAAGGAGCGCCCGCACCACTACGGCGAGCTGCGTCGCAAGATGCCCGGCATCAGCGAGAAGATGTTCGTGCAGCGGCTCCGCGAGCTGCAGGACGCGGGCCTCGTGGCGCGGGCCGAGGTGCCTCCGCGCGTCGAGTACTCGCTCACCGAGGAGGGCCGGAGCCTGGGGCCCGCTCTGCAGGCGCTCTACGACTGGGGTGTCCTGCGCGCCGCCCGCACCGGTGTGGTCATCGCGGAGGTGTGAGTTCCCGCCGGCGCTCGCCCAGGTGCGAGGGGCGGGGGAGCGCAGGCTAGTTTGCGCGTGTGAGTCTCCTCGATGACGTGGCCGAGCGCGACGGCTGGCGCTGCTGGGTGTGCGACGAACCGGTCGACCCCGGCATGTCCGTGAACGACGCGCGGGGGCCCAGCGTCGACAGCCGCACCGCCGACCGGAAGGCCAAGGTCGCCGAGCGGCTCGCGCACCGCGGGTGCAACACCCGCAAGGGCGCGGTGAAGGTGGTCATCGCCTGGCCCGATCGCCTGCACGTCGCCGATCCCGCGCCGCTGATCACCGTCGCCGGGAGGCTGGAGCGCAAGGGCGGCCGCGAGGTGGTGGGCCGGTGCCCGTCAGAGCGGGACGCCAGGGAGGCGGCGGACTGGCTGGTGGACCGGTTCTCCCGGTTGGTGCCGGGGCTGCCGGTGACCGCGAACGTGGAGGCGGGTGGAGGCCAGTTCCTCGTCGTCCTGGCCACCGGACGCCGCTGACCGTTACGCCGGATTGTGACGGTTGTCGTGCGTTCGGAGGAATTGTGATGGTCGCAGTTCGGCGGTAATGGAAATTCCTCTCTTGTGCGTCCATTGAAGACGCTTGCGGCCCTACTAAAGACTGTGATGTGTATCACAGTAAGATTTCGGCAATTGCGTCCGCATGTGGATTTGTGGCGAGATGCAAGTCCGCTACCGGTGCCGATGTCGGTCGGGTGGGCCGATCGCACCAGTTGGCTGAAGAGGTTTCGCGTGTCAATTGGCTGTGGATGGTCATTGTCAGCCTGTCGCGAAAGGCGCCACAGTGGTTGAGGACGCGAAACATCGCGTTGGTCCCGGAACGCCTTTGTTCCGGATTTGTCTGTTGATCGAAAGGAGGAATCCCATGCTTTCCACGGACAGCCAGGACCTGCTCGAGCTCGATGTCCAGGAGTTCGAACTGGTGGACTCCTCGGCTGAGGCTCCTGCCCAGTCGATCCCGCCGCGCACGATCACCACCTGCGCGATCTGCTGAGCAACGGGCGGGTTCGATCGCGTGGCGGCCGGACCCGCCCATCCACGTCGGCCTTCCCAGGGGCTCACCATGGACACCCGATTTCTTTCCGCTGACAGGTTTCTCCTGCGTGCCCCGTTGTTGCCGAGGCTGCGCATGCACGCCGTCAACTCGACCGCGGCAGACGGTGTGCGCCGCCGCGCGGGGTCTCCGGTGCTGCGGGAGGCCGTCGCCGTCGCCAGTCCCGCGCTGATCGAGGCCGTGCACAGGGTGCTCGCGGGGCAGGAGCTGTCCGAGCCCGCGTCCCGGCGGCTGCGTGGTGCGCTGGCCCGGTACGAACTGCGCATGGCGGGGCGCCCCACGCCCTTCGGTCTTCTCGCCGGCGTGGCTGTCGGCGGGTTCGCCGACAGGGCGGAAGCGAAGCTGGGCACCGCCCACCGCAAGCACGTGCACCCGGATCACGCCTGGCTGGAGAGCTGGGCGGGCGAACTGGAGGCCGATCCGGAGGTGCTGGTCCGGCTGGAGGTCACCGCGAACAACCTGCGTTCGCGGCACGGCGACCGGTTCGCCGTTCCGCGCGGAACGCGATTGGTCAGCGTGCGCCGCACGGCCGTCGTCACCTGTGTGCTCGACGCCTCCAGACGCCGGATCCAGGTGCACGACCTCGTCGAGACGGTCGCCGGGGAGTTCCCCGGCGTGCGCCGGTCCGAGATCGTCACCCTGGTGGCGCAACTGGTGCGATTGCGTTTCCTGCTGACCGAGTTGTGTCAGTCGGAGAATCCATTCGAGTACGTCAGCGGGTTGTTGTCCGGTGATTCCCCGCACGCGGAACGAGCGGTGGTGATCGCCGAGTCGATCGACGCCTACCGGCGCAGTCCCATCGGTGGGGGAATCGCCGAATTGGCGGCTGTCCGGCGTGCGACCGCCGCCGACAACCCCGTGCAAGTGGACCTGGAACTGGACGCGCACGTGCGGCTGCTCCATGAAGTGGCGCGCGAATTCGAACGCGCCACCGACGCGGTGTGGCGGCTGTCCGCGCACGACAACGCGCGTTCCCGCAACCTCGCGGATTTCCACGGCAGGTTCCTCGAGCGGTACGGCATCGGTGAGCTGGTGCCCGTGCTGGACCTGCTCGACCCGGACGCGGGCATCGGGCCACCCGCGGGGTACGAGCGGCCGTGGGAGGCGTCGCCCGCGGAACCGGAGGACCCTCGTCAGCCTGTGCTCACCCGCCTGCTGGTCCAGGCGATGGCCGACGGGGTCGACGAGGTGGTGCTCGACGACGACCTGATCACCCGGCTCTGCCCGCCGGGAGGCACCCCGCCCGCCACGGTGGAGCTGTTCGCCACGCTGAACGCGGCCTCGGCCGACGCGCTGGAGCGCGGTGAGTTCGAGCTGGTCGTCAACCCGCTGACCGGCACGCAGCAGGCCGG
>JASLAV010000617.1 GCA_030146905.1 Lentzea sp.
CGGCGCGGGACCGTGCGCATGCCGGAGTGGTAGCGGTTGAACATCGTCCTCATGGAACAGCGGGCGTGCAGGTCGGCCACGTCGTCCTCGTCGGAGCCCGTGCCGGGGCGCAGGACCAGTGCCACGTCGTCGTCGCTCAGCACGCCCCGCAGGGCGGGCGCCGGTGCGTCCACGAGGTCGAGCAGGGCCTGGGCTCGTGCGAGCTCGACCTGGGTGAACCTCGCCCAGCCGCGCCGGACCGCCATGTCCCCCAGCTGGACCTGGCCCTCGCCGGCCTCGCCGTGGGTGACCGCGTCGGCGGACAGCACCTGGCGGAGCGCCTCGGCGGTCCTGCCGGGATCGGCCAGCGCCATCTTGGCCGCGCGCAACGCCGCCGTGGGTTCGTCCACCAGGTCCCGCAGGTCGGCGCTCGTGATCCCCACGCACTTGGCGCCCTCGCCGCGCACGGCCTCGACGAGGTCCGCGGGCAGCACACCCTCGCCGGCCCTCACCACGATCTCGTCGAGCACGCCGCCGGGAACGGGGATCACGTGCAGTGCGAGGACGTTGCAGTCGGCCGCGGCCAGCCGGACCGTGACGCGCGCGAGCGCGCCGGGGCTGTCGCTGAGTTCGAAGCGCATGCGCCAGGTCGTCGTCATGACGTCAAGAGTTCATGGAACTTGTTGCCGCGACGCGAACCGCGGGTAAAACGACCGGCATAGGGTCGCGGCATGAGGAGAACTCTGGCCGCAGGCCTCACCCTGCTCACCGTCACCGCGCTGGCCACGCCCACCGCCGCCGCTCCGGAAGCGGGCCGTCACGGGGCTCGGAAGCAGGCCTCCCTGACGAACTTCGCCTCACTGCCCGCCGAGACCTACGTGCCGGGAAGCGAGCCCAGCGGCTCTGCGCTGGGCACCGCACCGGTCAACGGCGTCACGCCACCGTTCGCGGACCAGCCCGTCCAGGGCTTCAGCGGGGTGCTGCGCAACAGCGACGGGACCTACGACGTCCTGTCCGACAACGGGTACGGCACCAGGGCCAACAGCGCGGACTTCACCCTGCGCATCCACCGCATCGCACCGGACTTCAAGACCGGTGCCGTCGACGTGCTCGGCGGCATCGCGCTGACTGACCCGAACGGTCACGTCAAGACCCCGCTCACCCGCCCCGACCGCGTGCTGACCGGCGCAGACCTCGACGTCGAGTCGTTCACCAGGGGCGCGGACGGCAGCTACTGGATGGGTGACGAGTTCGGCCCGTACCTGCTGCACTTCGACCGCGCGGGACGCCTGATGGCCCCGCCGGTCCCGCTGCCGGGCGTGCGCGCCCCCGAGAACCCCGAGGGCAACCCGAACCTGGGCGGCAGCAAGGGCTTCGAGGGCATCACGCTCTCGCCGGACGGCAAGACGATCAACGCCCTGCTGGAGGGCACCGTCGCCGGTGACACCCCCGGCACGCTGCGGCTCAACGAGTTCGACATCGCCTCGAACCGCTTCACCGGCAAGAGGTGGCTCTACCAGCTGGAGGACCCGAACTTCGCCATCGGCGACGCCATCGCGGTCGACGCCAACCGGCTCCTGATCATCGAGCGCGACGGCGCCCAGGGCGTCGACGCGCTGGTCAAGCGGGTCTACCTGGCGGACAAGCGGGACAGGGACGGAGACGGCAAGCTCGACAAGACGCTGGTCGCCGACCTGCTGAACCTGGCCAACCCCGGGCACGTCGGTGGTCAGGCGGACCCGTTCCGCTTCCCGTTCACCACGATCGAGGACGTCACGATCCTCGACGACCGCACGATCGCGGTGCTCAACGACAACAACTTCCCGTCGTCGTCGGGCCGCACGCCGGGCAAGCCGGACGACAACGAGTTCATCACCATCAGGCTGGCGGAGAACCTGCACGCCGACCCGCGCGTGCTGCGCAGGCGCTGAAAACGAGAGAGCGCTCTCACCCGTGGACACACGTGTCCGCTGGTGAGAGCGCCAGACCCCCTCGGTCCGAACGACGGGGCTAAACGGTGTAGCCCTCGGCGGGAATCCCGTTCCGCCCGATGATGCGGGACAGCGCGACGGCGCTCTCCTTCACCGTGCGCTGCTGCGTCTCGAAGTCGACGTGCACGATTCCGAACCGCTGCGAATACCCGGCGGCCCACTCGAAGTTGTCGAGCAGCGACCACGCGAGGTAACCGCGGATGTCGGCGCCCTCCGAGATCGCCCTGTGCACCGCGCGGACGTGGTCCAGCAGGTACTTCGTCCGCTGGACGTCGTTCACGCGGCCCGTCTCGTCCACGGTGTCCGGGAACGCGGACCCGTTCTCCGTGACGACCAGCGGCACCCCGCCGGCGTCGCGGGACAGCCGCACCAGCAGCTCGGTGAAGGCGTCGGCGTTCTGCTCCCACCCGAACCCGGTCAGCTCACCCTGCGGCGGCTGCAACGCCACGCCGCGCAGTCCGGCGTGCGGCCCGGAGGGCACGAAGTCGGGATCGGCCGGCGCGACGCGGGTCGGGTTGTAGTAGTTCACGCCGATCCAGTCGACCGGGGCCGCGATGGTCTCCATGTCCCCGTCGCGCACCACGTTCGTCCAGTCGCCCAGCCACGTGGTGTCCTGCAGGACGTCGAGCGGGTAGCCGCGGCCGCAGATCGGGTCGAGCAGGATGCGGTTCTGCAGCCCGTCGACCTTGCGGACGGCCTCCCTGGACGCCTCGGAGTCGCCGTCGCCCCAGATGGTGCTGAAGTTCAGCACGATCGACAGCCGGTGCGACTCCGGTGCCTGCTCGCGCAACGCCTGCGTGGCGAGGCCGTGGGCCAGCAGCAGGTGGTGCGCCGCTTCGAGGGACGCCACCGCGTCGGCCACGCCGGGGGCGTGGATCCCGTTGCCGTAGCCCAGGAACGCCGAGACCCACGGCTCGTTCAGCGTGGTCCAGGCCTGCACCCTGTCGCCCAGCCGTTCATGCACGAGGGCGGCATAATCGGCGAAGCGGTAGGCGGTGTCGCGGTTGCGCCAGCCGCCGAAGTCCTCCAGGACCTGCGGCAGGTCCCAGTGGTACAGCGTGACCAGCGGCTGGATGTCCTTCTCCAGCAACGAGTCCACGAGCCGGTCGTAGAACGCGAGACCGCGCTCCTCGACCTTCCCGCTGCCGCTGGGCTGGATCCTGGGCCACGCGACCGAGAACCGGTAGGCGGCCAGCCCCAGCGAGGACATGAGGTCCACATCGGACTGGTAGCGGTGGTAGTGGTCGCAGGCGGGGTCACCGGTGTCGCCGGCCAGCACCTTGCCCGGCGTCGCCGCGAACGTGTCCCAGATCGAGGCGCCACGACCGTCAGCGGTGGTCGCGCCCTCGATCTGGAACGCCGCGGTCGCGGCACCCCAGAGGAAGTCAGGGGGGAAGGTCAGCACCTCCCGCCCGACCTCGACGTCCGAGTCGGTCGTCATGCATTCACATCCTTGTGGCTCGGTCCGTGCTGAGTGTCAGCCCTTGAGGGCGCCCTGCATGATGCCGCCGACGATCTGGCGCGACAGCAGGATGAAGATCGCGATCACCGGCAGCACCGCGAGCGAGGCGCCGGCGAGCATCAACGAGTAGTCGGTGTAGTACCCGCTGGCCAGCGTCGACAGCGCCACCTGCACCGTCGGGCTGTCATTGGGGTCGAGCACGATCAACGGCCAGAAGAAGTCGTTCCACGAGGTCATGAACGTGAACATGCCCAGCACCGCCGCCTGGGACCGCACCGCGGGGAACCCGACGTGCCAGAACGTCCGCAGCACCGAGCACCCGTCGACGCGCGCCGCCTCGATCAGCTCGTACGGCACGGTCTCCTCGCACGCCTGGCGCATCCAGAACACGGCGAACGACCCGATCAGCACCGGCACGATGACCGCCTGCAGCGTGCCGTACCAGTCGAGGTCCGACATCAGCATGTACAGCGGGATCACGCCGAGCTGCGTCGGCACCATCGCGGTGCCGAGCACGACGAGGAACAGCGAGTCGCGGCCGCGGAACCGCAGCCGTGAGAACGCGAAGCCCGCGAGCGTGCCCAGCACGACGTTCGAGATCGCCACGGTCGACGCCACGACGAACGAGTTCTGCATGGCGAGCCAGAAGTCGACGGTGTCGAAGACGCGGGTGATGTTCTCGACCAGGTTGCCGCCGGGAACCAGCGGCGGGACCTTGTCGCCGAGGACGGAGTTGTCCTTCGACGCCACGATGAACGAGTAGTACAGCGGGAAGATCGACGCGGCGAGCACGGCGACCAGGAACCCGTAGAGCAGAGGACCTGCCTTCGCGTTCTTCATGCGCTCACTCCTTGCCCGCGATGCGCCGCGTCAGCGTGAAGTTGATGATCGCGACCAGCAGGACGACCACGAACAGCATCCACGCGACGGTGGCCGCGTACCCGGCGTCGAACAACCGGAAGCCCTTCTCGTACATGTAGAGCACCAGCGTCTGGAACTGCCGGTCCGAGCCGCCGGTGGAGTTGCTCGTGGCGAACGCGGGGTCGAACAGCGCGGGCTCCGCGAACAGCTGCAGGCCGCCGATCGTCGACGTGACGACGGTGAAGAGGATCGTCGGGCGGATCGACGGCACGGTGATCGACCAGAACATCCGCCAGCGCGACGCACCGTCCAAAGTGGCCGACTCGTACATGTCCTTGGGCACCGACTGCATGGCCGCCAGGTACAGCAGCGCGTTGTAGCCGGTCCAGCGCCACATGACCATGGTGGACACCGCGAGGTGCGAGGCCCAGGTCTCCGCACGCCAGTCGACCGGGTCGATCCCGACGAGTCCCAGCAGGAAGTTGATGATGCCGAAGTCGCGGCCGAAGAACTGCGCGAACACCAGCGCCACCGCGGCGACCGAGATGACGTTGGGCAGCAGCACGCCCGCCCGCCAGAACGCACTGCCGCGAAGACCCCGGTCCAGCAGTGCCGCGAGCCCCAGTGCCGCCAGCAGCTGCGGCACCGTCGAGAGCACGAACAGGCTCAGCGTGTTGAACAGCGCGTTCCAGAAGTTGCCGTCCGCGAACAGCGTCACGTAGTTGTCGAGACCGACGAACCCCTGGTCACCGTCGATCAGCTGCCAGTCGTGCAGGGACACCCACGCCGTGTACAGCAGCGGGTAGAGCCCGAAGACCGCGAACACCACGAAGAACGGCGCGATGATCAGGTACGGGGTGTACTTGGCGTCCCAGCTGCTCAGCCTGAAGCGCTTCGGTTCCTTGGAAGGCGAAACCGAGACGGCCGGGGCCGCCTCGGTCTCCTGACGAGTCACCGTCACTTGGCGGCGTCCGTCGCTTCCTTCAGGGCCTGCGTCCACGCGTCAGCCGCGGACTGCTTGCCCTGCTCGACACGGGTCAGCGCCGTGCCGAACACGGGTCCGACCTTCGAGTCCTTCGTGCCGCGGTAGGTGGGCTTGAGCGACTCCGCCGAGGTGGCGAAGATCTGGCCCACCGGGGCCTTGCTGAAGTACTCGTTGACCGTCGCCTGGACCTCGGCGTCCTGGTAGACCTTCGGCTGGCTCGGCAGGTTGCCGGTCTCCGTGAAGATCCGCTTCTGCTGCTCGGGGGCCGTCAGCCACTTGGCCAGCTCGTAGGCCTCCTTGGGGTGCTTGCCCTGCTTCGGGATCGCGAGGAACGAGCCACCCCAGTTGCCGCCGCCACCGGGCGCCGTCGTCACGTCCCACTTCCCGGCCGCCGCGTCGCCGGCACCCGCCTTGATCAGCGCGAGCGCCCAGGCCGGGCACGTGGTGGTGGCGAACGAGGCCTGCTTCAGGGCGACGTTCCAGTCCTGGCTGAACGGTTCGAGGGCACCGGTCTGCTGCTTGGTGCCGAGAGCCGCAGCCGTCTCGAACGCCGTCTTGACCTTGTCGTTCTTCTCCGCGATGTACGAGTCGTCCTTCGCGAAGTAGCCCTCCTCGGTCTGGTCGAGGATCGCCTTGTAGACGTTGCGGCCGGTGTCGACGAACTTCACGTTCGGCGTCTTGGACGCGAACTGGTCGGCGACCTTCACGTAGTCGGCCCAGGTCGGCCACAGCTTGGCGACCTCGGTGCGGTCGGTGGGCAGGCCCGCCGCCGCGAACAGGTCGGCGCGGTAGCAGAGCCCGAGGCTGCCCATGTCCGAGCCCAGCCCCAGCACGAACTCGCCGTTGTCAGTGGTGCCCTGGTTCCACTTCCACGCGGCCCACTGGTCCTTCAGGTCCTTGGCCCCGTACTCCGCCAGGTTCACGAACTTGTCCTTGGAGGCGCGGAACTGCGAGACCACGCCCTCCTCGAG
>JASLAV010000695.1 GCA_030146905.1 Lentzea sp.
CCGCTCCTGCCCAGCGGCACCAACCTCCTGGGCCTGGTGAAGCACCTGGCCGGCATCGAGCTCGGCTACCTCGGCGAGTCCGCGGGCCGTCCGGCGCCGGTGACGCTGCCGTGGCTCGAGGACGGGTCGATCTGGCAGAACGCCGACATGTGGGTCAAGCCCACCGAGACCCGCGAGTACGTCGTCGACCTCTACCGCACGGCCTGGCGGCACTCGGACGAGTCGATCGCCCGGTTGCCGCTCGACGCGCCGGCATCGGTGTCGTGGTGGCCGGAAGAGCGCCGCGCCACCACGTTCGGGCACCTGCTCACCCGCGTCGTGGCCGAGACCGCGCAGCACGCGGGCCACTGCGACATCGTGCGGGAGCTGATCGACGGGCGGTCCGGCGCCGGCAACCCCGACGGCTACTACGACCTCGTCCTGAGCGCTGCCCAGACCTGTCGAAAGTAAAGGCGGACCGGTTCCGATCGGCAGAGGCGCCGTGGCCGCGTCCTTCGTAGTTTCGGCTGGGTGACTTGGCTTGTGATCGGCACCGACGCGGTGCTGTGCGTGTTCGCGCTGATGTTCCTGGCGTTGTGGTTCAAGCACCGGCTGAGGGCGTTCCTCGCCGGTGCCGGCGTGGTGGTGGCCTATGCGGTCAGCGAGGTCGTCAAGCTCGTCGTGCGGGAGGAAAGGCCTTGCCGCACAGCGCCTTCGCTGGCGGAGTGCCCTGAACCCGGCGACTGGTCGTTCCCCAGCAACCACTCGGTGATCGCCGGTGCCTCCGCCATGGCGATCTGGGCGCTGCACCGCACCTACGGGTGGGTGGCGGCGGTCTGCGCACTCGCGGCGGCGTCGTCGCGAGTGGTCGTGGGTGTCCACTATGTACACGACGTGCTGGCCGGGCTCGCGCTCGGAGCGTTGGTGTCGTGGGGGATCGCGGTGCTGCTGGACAGGCGCGAGCGTGCGCGGAACAAGGACGACGCGCCGACCGTGGTGCTGCAGCGACTGCGATGATGGGCGCCGTGTGGGAGGTCCTGCTCTACCTGGTCCTGTTCGTCACGGCGTTCGTGGTCGTGCGCAACCGCCCGGCGGTCGCCCTCGGGACCGGGCTGGGTACCTGGCTCATCTGCTACCTCGTCAGCGTCGAGTTCGACGTCGAGGTGGTGGCGCTCGCTCCCGCACTGGCACTGCTCAGCTTCCTGGCCGGACGGCACGCCGCCGACCCGCGGCCGACCGCGATCGCACTGACCGTCGCCGAGATCGCCGGTGTGGTCGCCGCGCTGACCGAGCGCGGCGGGTCGGACACCGCGCTGGCCGTCACCTCCGGCGTCGGTGTGCTCGGCGTGGTGCCCTGGGCCTTCGGGCGGTTCCGGCGGCGGTTCGCGGAACTGCGCGAGGTCGGCTGGGAGCACGCGGCGTTGCTGGAGCGCGACGCGGACAACGCCCGTGAGTCGGAAAGGGCCCGGCTCGCGGGGGAGATGCACGACCTCGTGGGCCACGAGCTCGCGCGGGCCGCGTTGCTGGTCGGTGCCCTTGAGCTGGAACCGACCCTCACCGCTGAGCAGCGCGAGGCGGCCAAGACCGCGCGGGCGAGCGTCACCGCGGCGGCGGAACGGCTGGCCGACGTCATGCAGGTCCTGCGCGCCGACGAGGACGAGCCCGTCGCGACGATCGAGGAGGTCGTCGCCAGGAGCGGTCTCGACGTCGAGCTCGTCAACGGGCGCAGGACGGCGATCGACGGGATCATCGCGCGCACGGTGCACCGGGTGACGGCGGAAGCGCTGACGAACGTGATCAAACACGCGCCGGGCGCGAAGGTCACCGTCACGCTGACCGCGAACCTGGAGCTGCGGATCACGAACGGCCCGGCGCAGAAGACGCAGGCGGTCGGCAGCGGCAAGGGGCTGGTGGGCCTGGCCGAACGCGTCGCGCTCGTCGGCGGCTGGTTCGAGGCGGCGCCCTCCGACGACGGCGGGTTCGAGGTCAGGGCGAAGCTGCCGGAACGGCCGCGGGCGAGGACGACGCCCACCCACGTCCGCCGCGAGCGCACGGAGGAGGAGATCCGCAAGAGCGCGCGCAGGACCGTGCTGATCACGTCGGTCGTGTGCGCGGGGATCGCGATCGGCGTGCCGGGCTACATGGTGTTCGACGCGGTGACGTCGGTGCTCACCGCGCAGCAGTTCGAACGGGCGGCGATCGGGCAGCACGAGGACGACCTGGACCTGCCGCTGCGCACCCGCGTCGACAACCCGCTGGGCGTCACCGCGCCCACAGGCACCGAGTGCCGCTACTACAGCACGCACGCCAACCCGTTCGACGGCGACCGCCACGACCTGCACCAGCTGTGCTTCCGGGATGATCGGCTCGTGTCGAAGACGTGGCTCGCCAGGAGGACCGGTTGATCAGGGTCGTGCTCGCGGACGACGAGCCGGTGGTGAGGTTCGGCGTCAAGGCGGTCCTCGCCACCGCGGGCGACATCGAGGTGGTGGCGGAGGCGGAGAACGGCAGCGTCGCGATCGACCTGGTCGCCCGGCACCGGCCGCACGTCGCCGTGCTCGACATCCGCATGCCCGTGTTCGACGGCCTGGACGCCGCCAAGGTGATCCGCGAGTGCCACCCGGACACCAGGACGCTGGTGCTGACCACGTTCGCCGACGACGCGTACATCACCAGGGCGCTGGGGGAGGGCGCGGCGGGGTTCGTGCTGAAGACCGGTGACCCGCAGGAGATCATCTCCGGGGTCCGCGCGGTCGCCGGTGGAGGTGCCTACCTGTCCCCGCTGGTCGCGAAACGGGTAGTCGACCAGCTCTCCCGCGCGCACCCCCGGCCGCTGGCGACACAACGGATCGCCGTTCTGACCGCACGCGAGCGCGAGGTGCTCGGGCTGGTCGGCGCGGGCCTGTCCAACGCGGAGATCGCGGCGCGCATCCACGTCGTCGAGGGGACCGTGAAGATGTACGTGAGCACGATCCTGCGGCAGCTCGGCGTCAAGAACCGGGTGCAGGCCGCGATCATCGCGCACGAGTCGGGGATCATCCCCGGCTGAGGCCACCAAGCCGGTCCCGACTCGGCCGGCTTGCACCCGGACGCGCGTGCCCACTTGTCGCGGCTGGCGCCGCGATGCGATCGGGGCTTGACCTCGGGGCCCTTGCGAGGCGCTGGACCAGGCCGAAAGGCCGGATGCTCCGCACCCGCCCGAACCGGGACGGCAGCACCTCGCACCCGAAGTCAAGCCCCGATCGCAGGGCAGGTGGTCACCTCGCACCGCTGCTCAGCGTGGTGACCGCGGGCAGCCCACCTCGGTCTCGCCGTTCCCGGCTGATCAATCCCCGCCTGATCAGGTCTTCGCGCCGATGCCCGAGATCGCCCGCACTTCCATCTCCGCAGCCAGGTCGGCCTTGTCCTCGTCCGGCTTCGAGAGGATCGTCGCCAGGAACCCGCACAGGAACGAGAACGGGATCGACACGATCCCGGGGTTGCCCAGCGGGAACCACGCGAAGTCGACGTCCGGGAAGATCGACGTCCTCGCGCCGGACATCACCGGCGAGAACATGATCAGGACCAGGCAGGAGCCGAGGCCGCCGTAGATGCTCCACAGCGTGCCGGTGGTGTTGAAGCGCCGCCAGAACAGCGTGTAGAGGATCGTCGACAGGTTGGCAGAGGCGGCCAGCGCCAGCGCCAGCGACACGAGGAACGCGACGTTCTGCCCGTTCGCC
>JASLAV010000723.1 GCA_030146905.1 Lentzea sp.
GGCCCGAGGCAGGGTCTCGGGCCGAGGAGACGCACGTCGCGTCGGACGTGGCCGGTGAATCCGGGTGCCTGGACGAGGGGCCCGAGGTGCCCGTCGGCGAGCGCGTGGCGGGCCGTCCGCGTCAGCCGGACGCGTGAGCGCTCAGGTTCTGCTCAGCATCTCCCGATAGCCTGCGGGCGGATTTTGACCGGGAGGGCAGTGCGGTGGGTGGCGCGGAGCGCAACGCTCGGAAGAAGAAGCAGCAGCAGCGCGCGACCAAGGCGGTGGTCGCGGCGCGCGGTGCGTCCGACGACCGGACCAAGGTCGTCGTCGGGGTCGTGGTCGTCGTGGTGCTGGCCCTGGTCGTGATCGGCGGGGTCGTCTGGTCGTCGCGCGACTCGGGCACGGACGACTCGCTGGCCAACCCTCCTTCGGTCACCGGTGTGTCCGCGCCGATCGTGCGCGAGGGCGGTGCGGTCGTCGTGGGCAAGGACGACGCGAAGCTCACCATCGACCTGTACGAGGACTTCCTCTGCCCCGCGTGCGGCAGCTTCAAGAAGGCGTACGGCGACCAGATCAAGCAGGAGATCGAGGCGGGCAACCTCAAGGTCCGCTACCACACCCTGCCGTTCCTGATCCGGTTCTCGGACCCCGAGGGCTACTCCCGTGATTCGGCCAACGCGGCGCTGTGCGCGGCCGATGAGGACAAGTTCTGGGAGTACCACGAGACGTTGTTCCTCCGGCAGCCCGAGGAAGGTGGTCCGGGGCACACCAAGGAGGAGCTGGTGAAGCTCGGCACGGACCTCGGGATCACCGGCGACGCGTTCAAGCAGTGCGTGGACAGCGGCGCGCGCGAGGGTGACGCGCAGGCCGGACTGGACGCCGTGCGGGCGACCGGCAAGTTCGAGGGCACCCCCACCGTGATGAAGGACGGCCAGGTCGTCCAGTGGGACGACCGGGACTGGCTGACCAACCTGCTCCAGTAGGACGGCCACACCCCCGCTCAGCAGGCCGGATGCCGCAAGGTGCCCCCCGATTTCGTCCCTACGGGGGCGGTGTTGTACGGTATTGTCACACGAGAACGGCGGCCCCAACCGCCGGGAAACGTGCAGGCAAGGGGCTGTGGCGCAGCTGGTAGCGCATCACACTGGCAGTGTGAGGGTCAGGGGTTCGAGTCCCCTCAGCTCCACAATCGAATACAGCATACGAATCGCCCGCTGACCTGCGGTAATGCAGGTGGCGGGCGATCTTGCTTTTCGGTCCACTGTGGACTGCGGTGGCCGAGCTGGAGCAAATCTGGAGCAGGCGGTCACTCCGCACGAAATGTTGTCAGCCGCGTGCTCCAGGTCTCACTAACCTGGCTGGGTGGATCTGCCCAGGGACTTTTCGGCCGCCGTGGCGGCCGTCAATGTTCAGCGCCGGTGCAATGACCCCAAGGTGGTCCGGCGCGGCCGTCAGCGGGCGTCTGGTGCCCGAACCCGCGCTTGGCCTGTCTGTGTTGGTCGCGGGGACGGTGATGGTCGCCGCGCACGACGACGCGGCTGAGCCTCGGCAGCGGACTTCTTTGACAACTCGTTCGTGAATCCGCCACACCAGCCGATCTCCCGGGACGACGGAGCGGTCTCGGCATCATGGGTAGCTGCCAACCCGCCACAGGGAGTTCGCTGTGATTGTGTCCTCGGTGATGACCGACCATCCCTCCTGGTTGTCGGCAGATGGAACTGCCTACCGCGCCGTCCGTTCCGGAAGCTCCACCTGGGTGTTGACCTGTACACCTGCGGGGACCGGTGCCAACCGGACGGAGGCACACCCGGTGCGGGGCGAAGAGGGCGCTCCCGTGCTTGATGTCGTCGACCCGGACGGGCTGATCGGCACCGATGACGTGGTGGACGTGCTGCGCGCGGCTGGCACGGTGGGGCGCTGGCGCAACCCGGACCTGTGGGATGCCCTGGCGACGTCGATCATCCGGCAGGTGATCCGAGCGGGTCAGGCGCGCAAGCTCTACCAGGCGTTCTGCGAGGCGCACGGCGAGGAAGTCCTCACGCCTCACGGGCTGGCGTGGTTGTTCCCGACACCGGAAGCCGTCCTCGCGCTCCCGGACGACGAGTTCACCGCCCTGGGGATGGCCTTCAAGCGCCGTCCCCTGAAAGCCGCCGCCGAGGCAGTGTTGGAGTTCGGCGCGAAGTGGGCCGAACTCGACCCGGCCGTCCTGCTGGACGAAGTGCAGAGCGTGCCGCGCATCGGCCCGTGGACCGCGGGCGCGACCGTCGCCGATCTCACCAATGACTACTCGCTGTACCCGTACGCTGATCTGGCGGTGCGCACCTGGTCGGGGCGCCTTTCGACCAGGCGGACCTGGCCCGAAACCGAACCGGAGTTCGCCCGCCTCTGGGCACGGTTGGCGGGCAAGGACCTGTCAGCTTGGACGCTGCTCACACTCGCATGGGGAGTACGTCATGCCGACACCTCAGGAGCCGTCGCCGTCTGACGCATTCGCAGCACTGATCACCGTCGCAGAACGACTCCTGTCCAATGACCAGAAGTCGCTCGCCCGATTCTACCCGCAGGGACCGGATTTCACCGGCCTGCTGTTGCGGTCGATCCGGTTCGAGCGCCGCGGCCCGGGCTGCACGCTGCGTGTCGACCTGCCGGTCGCCTCGGACGTGTCCGGCTACAGCCGTGTGCAGGCGCACCTGGGGTTCCTTGCGGTCGACGACGTCCGGCTCTCCGGCGGCGCGGTGCTCCCGGCCACCGTGTCGGTCGAGTTCACGCAACGGCCGAGGGCGAGGCTGGCCGTATCCGTGACGGGCGAGTCGCTGCACCTGACGCTGACGTGCGCCGAGCAGTTCCGCTTCGGCAAGATCAGCGTCCACAACTCGCCCCCGGACGCGGTGGACGACGGGCCGCACGAGTTCACGAGCAGGCTGGACCAGCGGCTGTACACGGCAGTCCCCGGACCGGAGATCGACACCTACCATGAGCGCATCTGACCTGTCGGCGTTCGAGCTCTACGCCCTGCACTGGGACGAACGCGACCAGGCGATTACGGCGTCCTTCGAAGGACCGCTGGACGAAGCCACTCGTCGGAGCTGGGAGGCGCCGCCCGAGCACGACTGGGTGCGGTTCCACCTCAGGTTCGCCGCGGTCGACGACGTGGAGGTGCGCGGCTGGAACTACCGACTGCCGGGCAGGGTGGAGCAGGTGCCGGTGGGGGACCGGGTGTCGGTCACGGTGACGGGGGAGGGCACCGACGTCCGGTTCACCTCCGCCCCCGCCGCCTGGGTGCGGACCCGAACGTCCAAAGCAGGGTCGCTCTGACCAGCACGCGCAACGGCACCAAGAGCCGACGTGTCATCTCTAGTGAAGCCCCACGACCGCCGGTTCATCCGAGGCAGGCTTGGGCGCGTCGGCGGCGGATCGCATGGGCGAGTCGGGCACCGGTCGGTTCGGTCGTGTTGGAATGTTCGTCCGTCGCTCCACAACCGTGAGCTTGTCGAGGAACTACGCCGGTCATTGCCCTAAAAGATGTCGGTCTGCTGCCAGTCGACGCATGTAGGGTGTTTGCCGGTTCGCATGAACTCGTGCAGGAGTTCGCGGAGCAGGTTCAGTGGAAGAGCGGCTTCTTTGGGAAACGCGGTGCGCGTGTCCTTGTCGATGTAGAGCGTCACTCGGTTAGGAACCCGAGTGTCGGTCTGCCGAGGTAGGGCAATCCATGCTGCGGTGTCTTCCGCGCCACTCATTGCCTCGTCCGGCAGGAAGTCTGTCGGCCCGAACAGATGAACGGCGGCGACGTGGTGCTGGGTGTCGAGGTCGAACTTCAGTTGGTGGTCGGGCAACTCGGCCGGACCGACCGTTGGCCGGTTCTGGGCATACACCACGGTCGGATGCGGCTGCGGGTTGGCCAGGATGTCGGTCAGGACGTCGTCGAGGGCGGCTTCGGAGTCGACGGTGACCGGCTCGTCGGCGCGGTTGTCGCCGCTGAAGTAGTAGATGTCGAGCGGGGGCACGACGGGCTCCTTCCGTGGAAGACCCGCGACGTTACCGGATCGTGGATGACCAGGGTTTGCCCTGGTCGAAGGATGAATGGGACGAGTTTGCGGCAGGAGTACATGCCCTGGCACATTTCGTTGTTGACCACAAGTTCGACGTGGTCGGCTCCGCTGTTGCGCTGTCGCCAGGCCACCTTGCCCTCGACGTGCTCACCCATGGTTACTCGTCCTTTGGGGCTTGCTGGAAAGCCGAGGCCGCGCAGGTGGTCGGCCACCTGCTGGTGGATGCCGTCGGCATCTTGACCGCTCTGGACGATCTCGGTGTTGCCGTCGGGGTCGGCGTAGATCCCGCTGGTGATGTACTTCGGCAGTTGTTCGCGCTGCCGTTCGGCCCAGGTCTTCTCCGGCGGCGGATCAGCACCCGCGTGCGGTGGCGCCGGCGGTTGGTCTTTCATCGGCTCGTGCGGTGAGCCGTCGCCCACCAGGCCGTGCAGAAGCCGCTCGATCTGCGTGCGGATAGTGGAGACGAGGTCAAGGAGGCTAGATGTGCCCTCCGCAACGTCGGTCCACCGGCCTATCGCCTGGCTGAATTCGTACTCCTGGGCACTACCGGCACCAGCAGCTCCGAGCTGGTCAGTGGCTTCCTGGACGAGATCCCCGGCTGCCCGCAGTGCCGCCTCCAGCTGGTCGATCTTCTCCAGCGTCGTCTTGAACTGGGCGGCCACGTCCCCCAATGAGGCCACGTACTCGTCCCCTCCCCGACGGCAACCTCATCGTGGCACCTGCCGGTACCGAGCAGGATCACCTGAGGGGCTGAGGTCCCGAGCTGGCGCTTGAGACGAAGACCGCGCACCGGCTACGCCATCCTGCGCCAAGTGCTGTCGCCGGCATCGATGACGGCCTTGTCCCAGCGGTCCTGGAGGCATTGGAGCAGGCGGCTGGTGACTTCGGGGGCGACGTGGGAGTAGGTGCGCTGGACGGGGTCTTTGAGGATGTGGCCGAGTCGGAGTGACTGGGCGATCTCGGGGATGGTGTCGGCGATCATCCAGGTTTTGTGGCTGTGGCGCAGGCCATGGAAGGTCAGGCCGGGCTTGACCGGCTGGAGGCGCAGGACGGCGCGGGGTTGGTTGAGGTTGCCGTCGGCGGCGGGGCGCATGGCGCGTTTGCTGAAGTTGCTGCGGCGTTGGAGTGCGCCTTCGGGGGTGGTGAAGACGTGCGGGTAGATGTGGTGGTCGAGGTGTGCCCGTAGGAGTCGGACGAGTGAGGGGTTGAGGGTGATGGTGCGGGCGGAGGCGTCGGTCTTGGGCTGGCCGAGCCAGAGCTTGCCGCCGGCGGATTCGTGCAGGGCGCCGTTCTGGGGGTCGATGACGAGGAAGCCGGTGTCGTCGTCGAAGAGGTGGAGGTTGTGGCGTTGCAGGCCGGTCAGCTCGCCCCAGCGTGCGCCGGTCCAGCCTGCGGTGATGACGAGCACTGCTCCGGCGGGTCCGTAGAAGGCGGCGACTTGGTCGGCGATGCGCAGCACCTCGGCGGGCTCGGCCCAGACTTTCTCGGGGGTACGGGCGGCGTGGTTGCGGCGTCCGCGTCGTCGGGGCCGGATGGGGTTGGCGACGATGAGCTTGTCCTCGGCGGCGTCGGTGAGGATCTGGGAGAGCAGCTTGACGAACCCGGTGACGGTGACCGGTGACAGGTGTCCGGCGCGCAGCTGCTTGGCCCATGCCTGGACTTTGAGGTTGGTGATGTCGGCCAGGGCGGTGTCGCCCCAATGGGGCGTGATGTGGTTGCGCACGATGCTGCGGTAGTTGTCCTCGGTGCGGGTGTCGACGTCGAGGGCGTCCCACCAGTCGGTGAGCCACTCCTCCAGGGTCGTGCGACCGTCGATGGGGGTCGAGCCAGGTGCCGCGACGTTGGTCGGATTCGAGGTCGTTGGCGTGGTCCTGGGCGGCTTTCTCGCTCCTGAAACCGGGAATGGAGCCGATGGTGCCGTCGTCGCGGCGGAACCGGACGCGCCAGTGGTTGCTTCCCGACTGCTCCACCCAGGCCATGTGTGCTGCTCCTTCGTTCGGCGGTTGTGTGGTGGTCACGGTGTGACAGGAGGATGAACGCTCCTGTGGTCGAGTAATGCAAGCGTTGCGGCACAAGAACTTTGGTCAGTTCCGAAAGGACTTGGCACGCCTGGCGGGTGGACGTGTGGAGCGTGCGGGTCGGGCGCCTGTCTGGGCGATCGAGGTGAGGTCGTCGCTGGAGAAGCGCAGGTGCTTGCCGAGGCAGGTGCACGGGATCTCCCGGCGTCCTGCCTTGCACCGAAGCCACGACTCGCGGACGGCCAGCAGGGCCGCCGCTTCCGCGGGGGTGTACAGCAGGCGGTGGGTGTCGGCGTCGTGTCGAGGCACGGGCCCTCCGGAGGT
>JASLAV010000733.1 GCA_030146905.1 Lentzea sp.
TCGACCAACCGGCGATCACCGGGACCGGCGACTACGTCCGCATCTTCCTCGCCGGCACGCGGCACCTGGCGCTGACGGCGGGGCAGGTGTTCACGGGCAGGAGGAGCGGGGAGAAGCTGGAGCTCGTGTCGGCGGAGGGGGAGCTGCAGTCGGAGGTCGGCACCTTCGACTCCAACGCCTACATCCCGGCTGCGGGGATCTCGGGGCCGACGGCCGCCGACACGCTGTTCGCCGTCGCGCTGCGCAGCAACCCCGGTCTGTGCCAGTCCGACTTCCCCGTCCGCCTGGTGGACGCGGAAGGTCGGCTCACCGCCACGGACTGGGGTGACGCCGCGCCGCCGGGGTTCGTCCCGAACGAGGCGCAGGGCATCGAGGTGCGCGACCTCTGGTGGGACGACGCCAGGACGCTGCACGCCACGATCGTCTCCTGGACGTGCGACGACACGAAGCAGGACCACTACCGCAAGAAAGTCCTGCACTCGGGTTCGAAGCTGTGGAAGCTCGACGGGCGCAAGTGGGTCCTGGAGGACGACAGCCCGGCGACGGTCGTGCGTCCGCTCGACGGCAACGGCCGTGTGGTGCTCACGGTTCCGGACTGCTTCGGTGAGATCGCCGACCCGCAGTCCTACTGCCGCCTCGGCAAGGTGCAGGTGGTGCGGGACGGGCAGCGGACCGACGTGGCCACCGGTGCGCTCATGGTCTACGCGCCGCCGGCGACGAGCGGTGAGCCGTTGCCGAAGCCGTCGCCGGTGAAGGTCGAGGGGTTGAAGTCCGCTCCGGTGCCGGGTCTGTGCGGGCACGACGGGGGAACGCTGCGGGACGGTGTTCTCCCCGGCATCGCGGAGAACAACGGGTTCGTGCAGCTGGCGGCCGCGTCCGAACGGGAACGGCCCGGCGACCTGGTCGCGTCCGCCGACGTCACCGGGGACGGGAAGGCCGAGACGGCGGCGGTGTTCCGGTGCTCCCGTGGCGGGGTCGCCTGGCCGGAGAACGTCGTGGTGTACGACGACGAGCCGGCTGTCCTCGGCAAGGTCGACCTCGGGTCGGTGGCGTCCTCGGCGACGTCGGCGGAGAAGGCCTCGGTCGAACGCCTGGAGGTGAACGGGGGGACCTTCCACGTCACGTGGCGGTCCTACACGGGCGCCGGTTCGTGCATGAAGACGTGGAGTGCTCAGCTGCGGGTGGTGGGCAAGGCGGTCGAGGTGGCCGGACTGACCCAGCTCGCGGGAGCGGAACGAGCCTGCTGAGGGAAGGACGACCACCTGTGAAGCGCAAGGGCGAGGCCGCGAAGCCCGTCAGCACCACCGTCACCCGGGAGCAGGTCAAGCTGCTCGCCCTCGTCGAACAGGGTGGCGTGCACCGCGGGGCCACCAGCTGGTACCTGGAGCACCGGCCCGCCAAGCAGTGGGACTCCGACGACCTGGAGGTCCTGCAGGAGCGCCGGTGGATCGTGTGGGAGAAACCGGTGCGGGCCGCGGAGCACGGGATGGCGGCGCCCGTCGACATTACGCCGCGGGGGCGGGCGGCGTTGCGGCACCACCTGCCGGAGTGGGAGCCGGGACGCCACGCGATCGCCGCTGCGCCACCCAGGTTGCCTTCCGTGGAAACGATCAAGGTCTTGGACTCGCTCCAATAGCCTCGTGGTGACCGCCGAGGCCTTGGAGGGAGCCAGCCCAATGTCGAACCTGCTGATCAGTGACGATTTGCGCGCACGCGGCCACCACCGGCTTGAGGACGACGCACGGGCGGCAGGGCCGCTTCACGCGGCGATGCGGCCCGACGGTGTGCGCCTGTTCGTGGTCACCGTCGGGCTCGACCTCACCCGCAAGCTGCTCGCGGACAAGCGGCTGTCCAAGGACAGCGAGGCGTTGCAACGCGAGATGAGGCGCCAGCTCGCGGAGTCGGGCAGCCCGCAGACCGACCTCACCGGGCTGTTCGGGCCGAGCATGCTCAACAGCGACAACCCGCGGCACGCCCGGCTGCGCGCGTTGTCGGTGCGGGCGTTCAACAACCAGGCGGTGCAGCGGCTCGCGCCCCGCATCGAGCAGATCGCCGCCGAGCTCGTCGGCCGGCTCCCGGTGGACGAGGAGGTCGACCTCGTCGGGGCGCTGGCCGTGCCGGTGCCGTTGCACGTGATCAGCGAGGTGCTCGGCATGCCTCGTGAGGACCGTGCGCACGTCCGCACGCTGATCGAGACGATGTTGTCGATGGACCCCGAGCAGTCCCAGCCCGCGAGCGACGCGCTGGGTGGCTACTTCCACTCCCTGCTCACGAGTGGCGCTCTCGACGAGAGCTCGTTGTTCGGCGCGCTTGTGGCCGCCGAAGACGACGGTGACCGTCTGACGCACGACGAACTGATCGCGATGGCGTTCCTTCTCGTCGTTGCGGGCCATGAGACCACGGCGGGTCTCATCGCGAACGTCGTGCACGATGCGTTGGACAACGGCCTGTGGGAGAGCGTGGCCACCGACCCGAGTCTGGTTCCGGTGCTCGTCGAGGAGACGCTGCGGCACAACCCACCCGTTCGTCACGCGACGCACCGCATCACCGCTGAACCTGTCGAGATCGACGGCGTCCTGGTGCCCGAGAACACGATCCTGCTGATCAACCTCGGCGCCGCCGGACGGTGCCCGCGTGCGCACGAGGAGGCGGCGAGGTTCCGGATCGACCGGGAGACCACCGGGCACGCGACGTTCGGGCACGGTCCGCACTTCTGCCTCGGGTCGACGCTCGCCAGGCTGGAGACCGAGACCGTGCTGCGACACCTCGTCACCCGGTTCCCGCGCACCACCCGCGCGGGCGACGAGCAGCCGCCGGTGACGCACAACGACATCATGGTGAGCCTCAAATCGCTTCCCGTCGTGCTCGGACGATGACGCGCTTGCCGTATTTCCCGGCAAAGGTCCACAAGGGACGGCCTCGGAAGGATCAAGGTCGGCGCCCCTGCGCCGCATCCGCGCCACGGCCGTGTGGAGCAGCGGTGCGCGTTCTCGCCCGCATGGTGGGAACCACGGGGCCACCGGGCGTGCGGAGGGGATTAGGGGATCAACCCCAATGCGGCTGACCAGGGCTATCGCCAAGTCCACTTGAGACGTAACTTTTGTTCATGTCAGTGCGCACGTTCGCCGTCGTGGTCGGTCTCGCGTTCCTCATCGGTGGAGGCGCGATCCTCTTCGTGATGCTGGCCGTCGAGGCACCGAGCGGGTCGCTCATCCCGTGCGGCAACAGCCTGGGGCTCGGGTTCGACGAGCCCGCCGCGTCGGCGGTGAGTCCCGCGTACGTCGACATCTGCGCCGACCTGCGGCACCGCCGGCTGCTCTGGGGGCTGCCGGTGTCCGGGCTGGGCCTCGTGCTGCTGATCGGCTCGTTCGTGGGTGCCCGCAACGCTACTCGTCGGTAAGGTCGCGGCATGACGTGGATGGTCTACGGCGCGAACGGCTACACCGGCCGCCTGATCGCGGAGCTCGCGGTGGCACGAGGAGAGCGGCCCGTCCTCGCCGGCCGCTCGCGAGAGAAGGTCGAGCCGATCGCCGCGGCCCTGGGGCTGGAGCACCGCGCGTTCGACCTCGCCGGCGCGTCGGCGAACCTCGACGACATCGACACCGTCGTGCACTGCGCGGGCCCCTTCGCGCACACCTCCGGCGCGATGGTCGACGCCTGCCTGAAGAGCCGCACGCACTACCTCGACATCACGGGCGAGATCGACGTCTTCGAGTCCGTCAGCCAGAGGCACATCGACGCGCGCAAGGCGGGCATCGTGCTGCTGCCCGGCGCCGGGTTCGACGTCGTGCCCACGGACTGCGTGGCCGCGATGCTGAAGGACGCCCTGCCGACCGCCACGCACCTCGACCTCGCGTTCGTCGTCGGGGGAGGAGCGAGCGCGGGCACGACCAAGACCTCGGTCGAGGGCGCGGCCTCCGGTGGCCGGATCCGCGTGAACGGCGAGCTGAAGGGCGTGCCCATCGGGCACCGCAGGCGCACCGCCGGCTTCCGGTCGGGACCGCGTGACGTCGGCAGCATCCCGTGGGGCGACGTGAGCACCGCCTACCGTTCGACCGGCATCCCGAACATCACGACGTTCACGACCATCCCCGGTGCGCTCGGGCAGTTGCAGCGGGTCTTCGCGCCCGTGCTGCGGGCTCCGCTCGTGCAGAACGTCGCCAGGACCCTCGCGGGGAAGGTGAAGGGTCCCGACGAGCGCAAGCGCGCGAACACACGCGCCGAGGTGTACGGCGAGGCGTGGGACGCGAAGACCAGGGTCGAATGTGCGATCACCACGCCGAACGCCTACAGCCTCACCGCGGACTCCGTGCTCCGCGCCATCGGGAAGATCGCTGACGTCGCGCCGGGCTCGCACACGCCGTCCAGCGCGTTCGGCGCCGCCTTCGTGCGCGAGCTCGACGGCGTCGTCGTGGGAGAGATCCGCTGCAGCTGAACCCCGCTACCTCCTGAGGTGAGCGCCGCCCCGCCGCGGCCCTCGCCCGTCCGGCACGCCTGACCGGGGTGGCTTCACGCCACCGTCGGGTGAAAACCGCGTGGGCGTGCCCAGGACCGGGAAATCGTGGAACCGCGTGACGTTCCGCGATCGAACGTGTCCATCGGACGACGAAGCAAATTGGGCGGGGGTGTGCGCATGAGCGTGGCTGAGGCAGCCGCACTCGACGATGCCACGCTGGTGGCCAGGTCCCGTGACGGCGACATGCGTGCTTACGAGCAGCTGGTCCGCCGTTACCAGGGACCCATGTACCGGCTGGCGCTGCGCATCGTGGGCAGCAGCGGTGACGCGGAGGACGCGGTGCAGGACGTCTTCCTGACCGCGTGGCGGCGTCTGGGACAGCTCCAGGACGACGGGGCGTTCCTCGGCTGGCTCTACCGCACGACCACCAACCAGTGCCTGAACGTGCTGCGCAAGCGCAGGCCGCACACCGACACCGAGCTCGACGAGCACGAGTCGCCGGCACCGCGCACCCGCCCCGACCGCGCGGTGGAGGTGAACGCGCAGCTCGCCGCGCTGCAGGCCGCACTGCGCGGTCTCACACCGGAGCAGCGGGCGTGCTGGGTGCTGCGCGAGGTCCACGGCCGGTCCTACGACGAGATCGCCGACGCGATCGGCACGACCCAGCAGGCGGTGCGCGGCAGGCTCGCACGGGCACGGGCACAACTCGCGGAGGTGATGGCGCCGTGGCGGTGACGTCCGACTACGACCTGCCGTGCGGTCGGGACGTGGAACAGGTCTGGGAGGTGGTCGACCTCTCCGACGAGCACACCCGCTCGTGCCCGCACTGCGCGGCGGTGCGGGAGAGCCTCCTGGTGCTGCGCGCCGCGACGGCCGAGATGGCCCGCGAGGAGGTCGAACCGCCGTCCGACCTGGTCAGCCGCGTCATGTCCGCTGTGCGCGCCGACGTGCGCCGGTCGGACGTCGTGCCGTTGCCCGGCGACGGTCTCGCCAGGATCAGCACGCGGGTGGTCGCGGCGGTGCTGCGGTACGCGGCGGACGGGGTGGACGGCGTGCGGGCGCGCGGCTGCCGTGTCGTCGAGGCACCGGAGTCGACGCCGACGGACCCGGTGATCGAGGCCGAGCTCGGCATCGCCATCACCGCGGGCGTCACCACCGAGGCGTACGAGGAGGTGCGGCGCAGGGTGCTGGCCGCGGCCTCCGCGCGGATCGGTGTGCGGCTCGCCCGCCTGGACATCGTCGTGTCCGACGTTCTCGAAGGGTGAGCGGGTGATCGAGGCAGTCGTGTCCGCGCCGGCGGTGGCGGCGGTGGCGGTGCACGCGGCGGAGCGGGTTGCCGGCGTGCGCGTGCAACCCGGCGTGGCGGGCTTGGTGAGCTCGGTGGTGCGCACGGCCCGGCAGCAGGTCAAGGGGTTGCTGCCGGCGCCGGTCGAGGGTGTGCGGGTGCGGTGGTCGGGAACGGCCGCGGTGCTGGAGGTGGACGTGGTGGTCTCCGGCCAGGACCAGGCCGCGGCCGCGGCCCGTGCCGTGCAGCGGTCCGTCCGCTCGGTCGTGCCGGAACTGACCGGCGTCGAGGTGGAGTCCGTGCTCGTCACCGTGGTGGACGTCGCGTGGTGATCGTGGCGGAGCTGGTGAAGGCACTCGGGAAGGTCGAAGGACTGCGGCCGTCGGCGCCGGAGCCCGCCCGCTCGTGGATGCCGTGGGACGTCGACGCGCTGGCCGTGGACGTCGAGGACGACCTGGTGTGCGTGCGCGTCGTGGCCACCGCGCTGCCGTTGCCGCTCGTGGAGGCGGGTGAGGTGCTGCGCGCTGTTCTCGTTGGCACGCAATGGGAAAACGCGGCTCTGCGCATCGTTGTGACCGATGTGGACAAGCGTGCGCTCGATCACCTGACCAGGCCGTGACGTTCTCGTCGCGGGCCGCGTCTTTCCGTTGTGGACACTTCGAGGGAAGGGGTAGCGATGAGCACGCAGGCCGCTGAGAAGAGGAACAGCGTCGCGGAGACGAAGCTGGTGACCGACAAGGGGTCGACGACCATCGCGGACGTCGTGGTGCAGAAGGTCGCCGGTCTCGCCGCACGGGAGATCCGTGGCGTGCACGCGCTCGGCGGCGGCGCGACCCGTGCGCTCAGCGCGTTGCGCGACCGCATCCCCGGTGCCACCGCGAGCGCAGGACAGGGCGTCTCCGTCGAGGTCGGCGAGAAGCAGGCCGCCGTCGACCTGGAGCTCGTCGTCGAGTACGGCGTGCCGATCACGGAACTCGCGAAGTCGGTGCGCGGCAACGTGATCAACGCGATCGAGCAGATCACCGGCCTCGAGGTCGTCGAGGTCAACATCAACGTCAACGACGTGCACATCCCGAGCGACTCCGAGGGCGACGAGCCCGAAACCGCACGCGTGCGGTGAGGGGGAACGCCATGAGCACCACCGCACTGGGCCTGCTGACCGGGCTCGCGCTCGGCCTGGCCGCGGCGTTCGGGGGCTTCACCGCGTTCCTGCTCGTGTTCGTCTTCGGCGCGCTCGGCCTCGTGGCGGGCAGGGTCGCCGAGGGCAAGCTCGACCTGGGACAGCTGCTCGGCAGGGATCGGGACTGACGATGACCGCACCACTCGTTGCCGCGCAACCAGGCCTGACCACGGTCGCGGACCGCGCGGTGGGCCGCATCGCGGGACGTGCCGCGACGGAGGTGCCGGACGTGCTCGGCGCCGAGGCCACCGCGCGGGTGACCGGGGAAGTGGCCGCGCTGGACGTGCGGCTCGACCTGCGGTACCCGGCACCGGTCGCGTCGACCGCCGCGCGGGTGCGCGCCCACCTGGCCGAACGGGTCGGGGCGTTGACGGGACTGCGGGTGTCCGTCGTGGACGTGTCCATCGGCGTGCTGCGCGTGGAGACGGTTCCAGCGGGGAGGGTGCGATGACTCGCCGCTCACGCCGGGTCCTGCCGGCCGTCCTGACAGCGCTCGTCCTGCTGACCGTCTCGGTCGTGGTCGCGGTGTCCGCGATCCAGCTCGCTCTCGGCGAGGCACCGCTGCTGTCCTACGACGCGGTGGCGGGACGGCTGCACGACCTGACGTGGTCGGCGCGGGAGGTGGCCGTGGCGGGCGGGGTCGTCGCGGTCATCGGGTTGCTGCTGTTCCTGGCCGCGGTCGTACCCGGCCGGGCCAGGACAGCGGCGCTCGACCAGCACACGGCCGTGTCACTGCGTGGTCTGCGCAACGCCGTGCGGCTCGTCGCCAGGATCGACGGCGTCGAGTCCGCCGCGGTGAAGGTGCGCCGGCGCCGGGTCAGGGCCGTGGTGCGCACCCGGCGTTCCGTCGCGGACGGCCTCGGGGACGCCGTCCGCGCGGCGGTCGAGAACCGGGTCGGCGAGCTCGCGCTCACCAGGCCGCCGCGGGTCGTGGTGAGGGTCAAGGAGCTGAGGAGCGCACCATGAACCGCTTCGTGCTGGGCCTGCTGGGGCTCGTCGGGCTGATCGCGGGCGGT
This sequence comes from Lentzea sp., assembly GCA_030146905.1. Next base: position 7,938 of record JASLAV010000733.1, read on the forward strand.
GCGGCGCTCGCCGTCCACCTCGGGTACGTGCCCCTGGTCGACCGTGACACCGCACTGGTGCCCGGCACGGCGTCGCCGCCGACGTGGGTGTTCGTGGTGACCGCGGCCGTGGCGGTGGTGATCGCGCTGCTGTGCCTGCGCTGGCTCGTCGCCCAGGTCCCGCGGCGCGAGGTCGCGACCTGGCGCTGGGCGGAGGAGGCCGGCACCACCCGCGTCACCACGTCGACGGCCGCCGCGCCGTTCGCCGAGGAGGTCACCGGCTATCCCGGTGTGCTCAAGGCCGACGCGGCGCTGACCGGACCGCGCACCGTCCCGCGGCTCCACCTCGTCGTGCGCGCCGGAGGGGACGCCGATCTGCGTGACATCCGCAGGCGCATCGACGAGGAGGGCCTGCCGCGGTTGCGGCAGGCGCTGGAGACGCCGGACCTGCACGCCACCGTGGAGTTCCGCATGACCGCGTCGGAAGCAGACGCACGAGTCCACTGACGGGGATCGGGGAAAAGCAGAAGCCCAGGTCGTCCGACCTGGGCTTCTGCGCGTGCTCGGTGAGCTACCGCGGTGCGAGCAGGCTCGTGATCTCCTGCGACGCCGACACCGTCAGCAGGTGCTGGAGGTTCTCCGGCAGGTCCTCGCCGCGCTTCTGCTTCGCCTGCGCGTACAGGCGACCGGCGCGGTAGGAGGAGCGGACCAGCGGGCCCGCCATGACGCCGAGGAAGCCGATCTCCTCGGCCGTCTCCTTGTGCTGGACGAACTCCTCCGGCTTCACCCAGCGCTCGACCGGGTGGTGGCGCGGGGAGGGGCGCAGGTACTGCGTGATGGTGATGATGTCGCAGCCGGCGTCGTGGAGGTCGGCGAGCGCCTCGGTGACCTCTTCCGGCGTCTCGCCCATGCCGAGGATCAGGTTCGACTTGGTGACCAGGCCGAACTCGCGGGCCTTGGTGATGACCTCCAGCGACCGCTCGTAGCGGAACGCGGGGCGGATGCGCTTGAAGATCCGCGGGACGGTCTCCAGGTTGTGCGCGAGCACCTCCGGCCGGGACTCGAAGACCTCGGCCAGCTGCTCGGGGACCGCGTTGAAGTCCGGGATCAGCAGCTCGACGCCGGTGCCGGGGTTCATCTCGTGGATCTGGCGGACGGTCTCGGAGTACAGCCACGCACCGCCGTCCGGCAGGTCGTCACGGGCGACACCGGTGACGGTCGAGTAGCGCAGGCCCATGGCCTGGACCGACTCGGCGACGCGGCGGGGCTCGTCGCGGTCGAGGTCGGCGGGCTTGCCCGTGTCGATCTGGCAGAAGTCGCAGCGCCGGGTGCACTGCTCACCGCCGATCAGGAAGGTGGCCTCGCGGTCTTCCCAGCACTCGTAGATGTTGGGACAACCGGCCTCTTCGCAGACCGTGTGCAGGCCCTCGCGCTTGACCAGACCCTTGAGCTCTCGGTACTCGGGGCCCATCTTCGCCCGCGTCTTGATCCACGAGGGCTTCTTCTCGATCGGCGTCTGGCTGTTGCGGACCTCAAGCCGCAGCAGCTTCCGACCCTCAGGTACCACAGTCACGAGTTCACCCTACGCTTCGTCTCCGCGTGTCCGGCGTCACGCACGTTTCAGGGGAAAAACAGACGTCGGAACCAGCTTTCCACTGGAGCGCTCGTCGTTCACGAGAGCCACTACGGCAGGTCCGGCGTGATTCCGGTCAGCTTGGTCGTGAGCTCCCACAGGCGGTTCGCGGCGAGGTCGTCACGGGCGGCGGCGGTCATCCGCGCCACGGCCGGGTAGCCGCGCAGCCCGCCGAAGCTGCCGGGGCCGTAGTACTGGCCGCCACGCGCGTCGGGGGACGTCGCCGCGTAGAGCTGCGGCAACGTGCCCATCTCGGTGGACTGCGAGAACAGGTGGCTGATCCTGCCGCCGAGGCGCATGAGCACCGAGTTGTGGGCGCTGGCCATGTTGTTCGTGAGCTCGGTGACCGTCACGCCGGGGTGCGCCGCGATGGACGTCACGTCGGAGGAGCGGCGCTCCAACTCCCGCGCGAACAGGATGTTGGCCAGCTTGGACTGGCTGTAGGCGCCGCGAGAGCTGTACGGGCGGCGTTCCCAGTTCGGGTCGTCGAAGTCCATGCGGCCGTACTGGTGCATCATCGACGACACGGTGACGACGCGGGCGCCCGGACGTTGCCTCAGCGCCGGGAGCAGCAGGAACGTCAACGCGGCGTGGCCCAGGTGGTTGGTGCCGAACTGGAGCTCGAAGCCGTCGGCGGTCCTGCCGTGCGGGACGGCCATGATGCCCGCGTTGTTGACGAGGACGTCGAGGCCGCCGGTTTTCGAGGAGACCTCCTCCGCGGCCGAGCGCACGGAGCCCAGGTCGGCGAGGTCGAGCTCGAGGACCTCCGCCGATCCGCTGACCGTGCGCCGTGCCGCCTGACCGCGCTGGACCGACCGGCATCCCATGACCACGTGGGCGCCCCTGGCCGCGAGCACCTGCGTGGTGCGCAGGCCCAGACCGGAGTTCGCGCCTGTCACCAGGACGGTGCGGCCGGTCTGGTCGGGGATGTCGGCTTCGGTCCAACGACTCATGGAGTCATTCCTACCGCCCGGTAACTGCTGAGCGGAAGGTGTGCGTCGAGTACCGCTCGCAACACCGGCTCGTCGGCGGCGAGCTCGGCGACGACGACGTGCTCGTCCACCTGGCCCTCCAGTGCGGCGGCCTCCATGCGGGCGGTGAGCTTGTTCTGCCAGCGGTGGTCGAGCGCCAGCAGCAGTTCGTGCAGCGAGCCGAAGACGTCCGGATCCACGATCAGCGGCGCGGACGGGTCGCGACGGGCGTCGCGCAGCACGGCGTCGAGCGCGTCACGTCGGCGGTAGTGGTCAGCCCAGCCCATGTCTCGTACCCCCGGTCTCTCGCATACTCTCGGTATGGCTCGACCATACCACCGGTACGTACCCTCGGTATGTGAGATACGTTTCGTCCGTGCGAACAAGGCGTGCCGAGTACTCGGAGTCGACCAGGCAGGCGCTCGTCGACAGTGCGGTCGACCTCTTCACCAAGCGCGGGTACGCCGGGACCTCGCTCGACGAGGTCGTCAAACGCGCCCGTGTGACGAAAGGCGCGCTTTACCACCACTTCAGCGGCAAGCAGGCGCTGTTCGAGGCCGCCTTCACGCAGGTCGAGACCC
>JASLAV010000753.1 GCA_030146905.1 Lentzea sp.
TCGGCGTCCCAGTCCCAGTGCTCCGGGTTGTCCGGATCCCACCAGTCCACGTCTTCTCGGGTGGTGCCTTCCGGCGCGCGCCAGAAGCCCTCCATCGTCGCGCCGACCTTCATGTAGTCCTTGCGGACGTCCGGCGCGTTCCCGCCGCCGATGTTGTAGCGGGCGATGTTGAGCCGCAGCCCGTCCTCGCCGAAGAGCAGGTCGGCCAGGTGGTTGCGGATCTCGTCCGGGTAGCCGCCGGTGATGTTGGCGAACCACACCAGGCTCGTGCCCCAGCCCTCGAACGCCGGCTGCTGGTAGGACGGGTCGGGGCGGACGTCCCTCGGTGGTGGGCACCGTGTCGTTGACCTTGGTGGCCAGCACATGCGCGGCGTTGTGCTCCTCCAGCCACACCCGCAGATATTTCACCTGGCCGTAGGCCTCGTCCGCGGTCATCCAGGCGAACGGCACACCCGCGTCGAACGCCCGTCCCAGCACCGCCATGGCCTGCCGGGGCTTGCCGGCGAACTCCACGTCGCCGGGGATCCCCGCCTCATGACACCGATCACGGTCGGCGATCCACGGCTCGGGCGGATACAGCTCCCGATCGATGAGCACATGCCCTCGAGCCGAGGCATAGCCCGGAAACACCCCGATCTGGCAGTTCTCGATCCGTCCGGCGGTGCCGGAATACTGCCGCTGCACCCCGGCCGACCGCACGCCCTTCTTCAGAAACCCCGTGTCGTCGACGATCAGCACACCGTCAGGCTCGCCGAGGTGCTCGATGACGTAGTCCCGCAGATCGTCACGAACGCCCTCGACATCCCAGTCCGCCCGCCAGCAGCCGCTGCATCCCGTCCGGGCAGGCCTCGCCCGCCTGCTCCGCCAGGGTCCACCCGTTCTTGCGCTCCAGCCCCGCGACCAGCCCGGAGACGTACTCCCGCACCCGACCACGAGGCTCAGACCGAGTGAACCTGCCCGCGATCCGCGCCCGCAGCCGATCCAACTCCGCAACAACAAGAATCAGTCACCACACGCAGAATGATCCACTACCGATCACGCAAGTGCCGTTGCAGTACTAGGGCTCGCACGCCCTCCGTTCGATCACACCCGGTTCGGTTCCATGCTGCTGTACCGGGAAGGAATGCTCGTCGCCGCACCCACCGGCACCCTCTGCTGGCATTGGGCCACGACGTCACTGCTGAGGACGTGACCAGTGAGCCGGTCGTGATGCACTCACCCACCAGAGCACGCTACTTCTACGACCTGGTCGCGAGGACCGTGCCGATAGCGCCCGAAAACACGAGCAGGCCGAGCTGCATCTGTTGTGGCTCAAGGAATCCGCGAACCCGGCCCTGCGGCGGACGTTGGCGGTGCTCGAGGAGCGGGTTCCGCTCGCGTGATGCTCCGGGGTATCAAGCGATGCGAAACGACTCTTGGACAACGCATCGGCGAGGTTCCGCAGTGGTGTCGACCGCCGCCACGCGTTGTCCTGAACGCGAGGCGGAACGTTCGAGGGGGGACGAACCACGCCACTGATGCCCCCGACGTTCTCGCCGACAGACTTGCTTCCGGCCCACTTTCCTTCCCGGTGACCCATTTCGACGCAGGTCTGCCCGTCCAGGTCCTCGAGAGACCGATGCGAGCTTGTTCAGATCCAGAACAGGCCCGCTACGTCCGACCGTGCCTGTGTTGCACGGTTGCGGTGTTGCGCTGCGGGTTTGAGGGCTTGAAATCGCTGATCCAGGAGATGTGGACCGCAGCACCCCAGAACTCCTCTGATCAACCTCGAACTGCCGAAGGAACGACCTGCTCCGCACGTCGCGCCGGTTCGACGACGCCTCCGTCAGCTCTCACGCGCAGCCCATCCGGATCAGATATCCACTGCCGACCGTCTCGGCAAGCCTTGGTGGTTCGCTGACGGCTGCCGGGCGTGGACTTGACCGGAGGCTGCCTCCGCTTTACGCTCGGTTGCGCGGAGGCAGCCTCCGTTTCATCTGGGCCGCAAGGACGCGCAAGCGGAGGACGTGTGAGTGTGAAGGGACCGCAGGGGCGCAAGCCGCGTGCGGACGTTCAGCGCAACCGTGCGGCTCTGCTGGAGGTGGCGCAGCGTCACTTCTTGAAGAACGGTGTCGGATCTTCCTTGGAGGCCATGGCCAAGGAGGCCGGGGTCGGGCCGGCCACGCTGTACCGGCACTTTCCCGCTCGGGAGGCACTGCTGGCGGCGGTGTTGGAGACGCGTTCTGCGGAGTTGCTGGCCCGACGAGCGGACATCGCACGGCTCGATGACGCCTCTCAGGCGCTGCGCCAATGGTTGCGGGCTCTGGAGGACTACTTCAGCGCCTTCAACGGGTTGCCGGAACCGCTCGTGGCCGCGGCCAGGGAGCAGAAACCGGACAACCCGCTCACCGTGCCCTGTGACGATCTCGTTGCCACCACCGAGGAGTACGTGCGCGCCGCGCAGCGTGAGGGGCACGTGCGAGCGTCGGTGAAGGGATACGACCTGTACCTCGCAGCCGGCTCCGTGGCCTGGCTCAGGGGCACCGGCTACACCGACGAGGAGGCGCTGGACCGTCTGCGCGCGCTCGTTGAGTACGGATACCGCGAACAGGACGACGCGGACTAGGCGCCGGCAGCTTCTTTCGCAATCCGCTGTCGGCGTTATCAGAAGGTGGCCGCCGGCCGCCGCACTCGCTGACACGCGGTGGGCTGTGTCATGCCCTGTGACGATTCCGTGTGACGCCGCAGCGTTCACGCGAACCGAGCGGAACACCAATGAGAGGAACAGTTTTGTCTGTCACGACCCTATCTGCGACGACCTCGTCTTTTGCCGATGTCGTGCGGTCCCGGCACTCCGTTCGGAGGTTCCTGCCCTCCCCACTGACCCCGTCGGACATCCGTGACGTGCTGCGGGACGCGCAGGCCGCCCCGTCGAACTGCAACACCCAGCCGTGGACGGTGCACGTCGTCTCGGGCGCGGCACGAGACGCCTTGAGCACCGAGCTGCTCAAGGCCGACAAGGAAGAGCGCTTTTCCCCCGACTTCACCTTCGACTACGCCGACTTCGGCCAGGGCGCCTACCTCGACCGGGCACACGACCACGCCGCGACTCTCTACGGGGCGCTGGAAATCCCGCGCTCGGACCGGGAAGGCAGGAAGGCACATGCCCTTGAGAACCTGAAGTTCCACGGCGCCCCCCACGTTGCGCTCCTCTTCATGCCGGTGTTCGGCGACGGGGTGCGGGTGGCCGGTGACATCGGCATGTACGCGCAGAACTTCCTGCTCTCGCTGACCGCGCGAGGGCTCGGCGGCATCCCGCAAACCATGCTCGGAATGTATGCCGACACCGTTCGCGAGGTCCTGGGTGTTCCCGCGGAGCTCAAGCTGCTTTTCGGGATCTCCTTCGGCGCAGCCGATCTGGAAGCCCGCGAGAACAGCTTCCGCCTCGGTCGTGTCCCGCTCGAACACAGCGTCGTCCTGCACGACACCCCTGGAGTCTTCGACCAGTAGCAGCCCCGCCAACGCGGCGCGCTGCGGCGCCACGTGCGCGTGGGCGGTAACACAGCTGGGTCGACACGATAACGCCCCTGGTCAACGCCTGGAAGGTCTCGGGTTGGCGTAACGGGTGCGAGACCGCACCGACGAGCGGCGGGTGTTGGTCGACCTGACCGACAAGATCAAGTCGGCGTGCCCACGCGACGACGTCGAGATCGACGAGCTTCGGCACACGCTCGAAGACCTCGCACACCCGGCCGCCGACTGACGTAAACGAACGTGAAGGAGCGAGAATGAAGGTCGGCATCGTTGGCGCTGGAAACATCGGCAAGACGTTGAGTTACAAGTTGAGCGCGGCGGGTCATGACGTGAAGATCGCCAACTCCCGCGGTCCGGAGACGATCGATCCCGAGGCGCTGTCCACCGGTGCCCGCGCGGTCGAAGCGGCCGACGCGGTGCGCGACGTCGAGGTCGTCATCTTGTCGATGCCCCTGAATCGCATGC
>JASLAV010000775.1 GCA_030146905.1 Lentzea sp.
GCGTGTCCTACGTCCAGAACGCGCGTGTCCTACGTTCGCGTACCCCGAGTTGAACGCTCAGGACAGCTCGCCGTGTTCTGAGCGTTCAACATGGGTGTTCTGAACGTAGGACTCTCGCGCCGTGAACGTAGGACTCTCGCGGTACCGACAAGACAGTTTGTCTTGACAGGTTTTGTTGTCGGTGAGAGGGTTGCGCCATGCTTGACGTGGCAGTGATCGAGGACCCGGCGACGGCCGAGGTCTCGTTGGACCCGGTGCGGGCGAGGTTGTTGGCCGAGTTGGCCGAACCGAGCTCGGCGACCATGCTGGCGGCCAAGATCGGCCTGCCCCGGCAGAAGGTCAACTACCACCTGCGCACCCTGGAGCAGCACGGGCTGGTGGAGTTGGCCGAGGAACGCCGCAAGGGCAACATGACCGAACGCGTCATGCGCGCCACCGCCGCGTCCTACGTCATCTCGCCGACGGCGCTGGCCGCCGTCCAACCCGACCCGGAACGCGCACCGGACCGGCTGTCCGCCCGCTGGCTCCTGGCCGTCGCCGCACGGCTGGTCCGCGACGTCGGCAGCCTCATCACCGGCGCCACCAAGGCGGACAAGAAGGTCGCCACCTTCGCGCTGGACGGCGAGGTCCGCTTCGCCACCGCCGCCGACCGCGCGGCGTTCGCCGAGGAGCTGGCCACCGCCGTCACGTCCCTGGTCGCCAAGTACCACGACGAATCCGCGGCCGGCGGACGCGCGCACCGCGTCATCGTCGCCGTCCACCCCAGCATCCCGAAGGAATGACGATGGGTCACGCGTTCGAAGGCGTCAACGAGGTCGAGCTGGACGGCGTGACGCCGGAGCAGGTCTGGGAGGCCATCGCCACCGGCCCCGGCATCGACTCCTGGTTCATGGGCGCGAACGAGGTCGAGCCCGGCGCGGTCGTCCGGCAGGCGTTCGGCGGCTACCGGCCCGCCCACCCGATCACCGCCTGGGAACCCGGCAAGCACCTCGCCTACGGCGGCGACCCCGAGCCGGACGGCCGGTTCGTCGCCTACGAGTTCCTGGTCGGGGGCCGTGACCGGGGCAGCGCGGTCCTGCGCATGGTGACCAGCGGCTTCCTGCCCGGCGACGACTGGGAGGACGAGTTCGAGGCCATGACGGCGGGCGGTGAGATGTTCTGGCAGACCCTCGTCACCTACCTGCGCCACTTCGCCGGCCGCACCGCCCGACCGCTCACCGTCTTCGGCCCGTCCGTCACCGACTGGCCCGCGCTCTGGCGGGTCCTCGGCCGCGAGCTCGGCCTCGACCGCGCCCCGAGGACGGGCGACCGGGTCACGCTCGACGGTGAGGCGGGCGTCGTCTACTTCGCCAACTCCCAGACCGTCGGCATCCGCACGGCGGACGCGCTGTACCGCTTCTTCCAAGGGCACCCCAGCGCCCTGACCGCCATGCACCACGTGTTCGCCGACGACCACCGCGACGAGCGGACCTGGTCGGCCTGGATGGGAGACCTGGCATGACCACCCTGCGGCACAACGACATCCGCACCGACACCCGGGCCGCCACCACCAAGCTCCTGCTCGGCTGCGGCGTCCTGGCCGGCCCGCTCTACCTCGTCACCGGCTTCGCCCAGGCGTTCACCCGCGAGGGCTTCGACCTGGCCCGCCACCCGTTCAGCTTCCTCTCCCTCGGCGACGGCGGCTGGCTCCAGATCGCGAACTTCGTCCTCACCGGACTGCTGTTCCTGGCCTCCGCGATCGGACTGCGCCGCACGGGCGAAGTCGGCCGCTGGGCGCCGATCCTGGTGGGGGTCTTCGCGGTCGGCATGATCGGCGGCGGCGTGTTCGTGGCCGACCCGGCGTTCGGCTTCCCCGCCGGCGCGCCGGAGGGCCAAGCCGCCGAGCTCTCGTGGCACGGCGTGCTGCACGGCGTGGCGTTCTTCGTCGCGTTCCCCGCGCTGGTGGCGTCGTTCTTCGTGCTGGCGCGGAAGCTGAGCGGGCCGTGGGGGCGGGCGAGCGCGGCCGCGGGCGTGCTGTCGCTCGCGCCGATGCCCTTCCTGGGCACGGGGTTCGGCACGGTCCTGCTGTACGGCGCCGCCGTCGTGGGTTGGTTGTGGGCGTCCGCCGTCGCGGCGAAGCTGCGCTCCGAGATCTGAAGGGCTGAGCACACCATGGGACAGGTCGTCTCCAAGGACGGCACCGCGATCGCCTTCACGCGCATCGGGTCCGGACCGGCGTTGATCATCGTGGACGGCGCGCTGTGCTACCGGGCCTTCGGCCCCTCGAAGGCCGTGGCCGAGGCGTTGGCCGAGCACTTCACCGTCTACACCTACGACCGGCGCGGCCGGGGCGGGAGCGGCGGCGGCACCGCGCCGCACGACGTCGAACGCGAGGTCGAGGACATCGCCGCGCTGGTCGAGGACTCGGGCGGGTCGGCGCACCTGTTCGGCATGTCCTCGGGCGGCACGCTGGTCGCGGAGGCCGCGCACCGGGGCGTCAACGCCGAGCGGATCGCGATCTACGAGTCGCCGATGATCGTCGACGGCACGCGCGAGCCGATGGCCGAAGACCTCCCGGCGCGCGTGGAGCGCGCGGTCGCGGAAGGACGCCGCGGCGACGCGGTGAAGCTGTTCATGCGGTACGTCGGCACCCCCGGCTTCTTCGTCGCGGTGCTCCAGGTCATGCCGCCGTGGAAGAAGCTCAAGGCCGTCGCGCACACGTTGCCGAACGACTTCGCGCTGGTCGGCGAGTTCCAGCGGGGCACGCCGCCGCCCGCCGACCGGTGGTCCGGCGCGGAGGCGCCCGCGCTGGTGATCGCCGGCGGGAAGAGCCCGGAGTACCTGCGCAACGCGCAGCGGCACCTGGCGTCGGCGCTGCCCCACGGCGAGCTGACCGTGCTGCCCGGCCAGACCCACATGGTCAAGCCCAAGGCGACGGTCCCGGTCCTGGTCGACTTCTTCCAGCGCTGACCTCGCCGGACGTCGTCGGACGTCGTCCACGTGAGCGCACGGGCGCGCGAAACCTGGTGGTGGGCGGGGACTTCCCCCGTCCACCACCGTCGCGCGAGGGCTTCAGGGCTTGCGGCCCACCGCGCCCGCGATGCAGTAGCTCACCGCGTCGAGCTCCTTGAGCCGCGGCCCGTCCGGCCACCAGTCCGCGCAGATGACCAGCCCCGGCTCGACCAGCTCCAAGCCGTGGAACAGCTTGTGCATCTCACGCCTGGTGATGAACCGCCCGCTGCCCATCGGCGAGTGCAGGAACGTCTGCTCCATGCGCCGCGCGATGGCGGAGTGCTCCTCGGTCTCCGGGTCGAGGAAGTGCGAGATCGCCACGTACGAACCGGACGGCAGCGCGTCGATGTACTCGGCCATGATCTCGGCCGACGACGGCGAGTCGCCGTTGTAGTGGTGCAGCGTGCCCATCTGGAACAGCGCGAGCGGCTCGTCGAAGTCGATGTGCTTGCGCACGACCTCGTCCTCGAGGATCTCGCGCGGCTTGAAGATGTCGGCCGCCGAGAAGTGCGTCCGGTCGTTCTCCTCCAGCAGCGCGCGACCGTGCGCCAGCACCACCGGGTCGTTGTCGACGTACACGACTCGGGCATCCGGGTTGATCCGCTGGGCCACCTGGTGGGTGTTCTCCGCCGTGGGCAGACCGGACCCGCAGTCGAGGAACTGGTTGATGCCCGTCTGGCTCGCGACGAACCGGGTGGCGCGGATCAGGAAGCTGCGGTTGTCCACGGCCAGGGTGGTCGCTTCCGGCGCGACCTGCTGCACCTGGCGCAGCACCGCGCGGTCGATCTCGTAGTTGTCCTTGCCGTTGAGGAAGGCGTCGTAGACCCTGGCGATGCTGGCCTTGGTGGTGTCGATGTAGACGGGGGCGGCGGCGTCCGAGGACGTACCCGGCATTGTGGTGACCTCGCATTACGGGGATGGGAGTGATGTCGTGTGCACCGCGTCACAGTCCGGTCAGCGTAAGGGTATGGGCCTGACGCGCGAGTGTGCCTCGTGCATCTGACCGGGCAAGATCATGGGTGTACGTTCAGTGACGATGCGAGTAGGCCCTCCTCGGGCGCAACCGCTGTTCGGGTGGGACAGGCACGACGGGCGGGAGGATCGGCGATGGCGACGGACGAATCCACGCCGGAGAGGGAGAGCGGCCCCACCGCGTTGCGCATCGTGCTCGGCGCCCAGCTGCGCCGGTTGCGCGAGGCCGCCGAGATCACCCGGGCGGACGCGGGCTACACCATCCGCGGCTCGGAGTCGAAGATCAGCCGGATGGAGCTCGGGCGCGTCGGCCTGAAGGAACGCGACGTGAACGACCTGCTGACCATGTACGGCGTCGAGGACGCGGACGAGCGGTCGAAGTTCCTCGACATGGTCCGCCGGTCCAACTCGCCGGGCTGGTGGCACCGCTACACCGACCTGATGCCCGACTGGTTCCACGACTACGTGGGCCTGGAGGAGGCGGCGGCGCGGATCCTGATCTACGAGACCCAGTTCGTGCCCGGCCTGCTGCAGACCGAGGAGTACGCGACGGCCATCGCGAGCCACGGCCGGCCGGAGCTGGTGACGCCCGACGTGCGGCGGCGGGTGTCGTTGCGGATGCAGCGGCAGAAGATCCTGGCGCGGCCGGGCGCGCCGAGGGTGTGGGCCGTGATCGACGAATCGGTGCTCTACCGGGCGATCGGCGGGCGCGAGGTCTTGATCAACCAGATCGATTACTTGCTCAGCGTGACCAAAGACGGGCCCGTCACTCTGCAGATAGTGCCATTCCCCTTGGCCGGTTACGCGGCGAAAGGTCCCTTCGCGATGCTGCGGTTCGGCGAGCCCGACCTGCCGGACATCGTCTACCTCGAACACCTCGCCGGTGCCCTCTACCTGGACAAACTGGAGGAGCTGGAGATCTACAGCCGGGTGTTCGACCGGCTGACGGTGGACGCCGAGACGCCGGACCGGAGCCGGCAGATGCTCGCAAAACGGCGGGCTGAGCTCTAGCTGTCCTCCGACCGGGTGGGATTCACGCTCCGCATCTGCACGTGCATTTACCCGTGCACTACTCGGTGCTACCGTCCGTGCACAACCGGATGCACGTGCAGATGCATCTCTGGCCTGGAAGGTGAGTCGATGGCCACCGAGGTTCACAACGGCATGTCCGCGGCCGACCTGACCGGCGTCACGTGGACCAAGAGCTC
>JASLAV010000777.1 GCA_030146905.1 Lentzea sp.
TCCGTGCGACGTTCCGCAACTGGGACTACCCGATCAGAAGGCAGATCTTCGCGGGCTTCCGCTGCGCCAGGGACGCCTGAGCGGTGTGCCGCCACCTGGCTTACCTCGGCCCCGCCGTGCCCTTGGACGACCTGCTCTTCGGCGCGCCCGACTCGTTGGAGCGGCAGGCTTACGCGCCACAGCAGATGCACGGCGGTGGCACGGTCAACGTCGACGGGTACGGCGTGGGCTGGTTCCCCGGCCCGGTCCGGTACCGCCGCGCCGGTCCGATCTGGGCCGACGCCAACCTGCGCCAGCTCGCGGGGACGGTCCGGTCGACGGCCTTCCTGGCCGCGGTGCGGTCGGCCACCACCGGCATGCCGGTGGTGGACCCGGCGTGCGCGCCGTTCACCGACGGCACGTGGTTGTTCAGCCACAACGGACGGGTCTCCGACTGGCCGGGCTCGGTCGCGGACCTCGCGCGGACGCTGCCGGTGACCGACCTGCTCACCATGGACGCGCCGACCGACTCCGCGCTGCTCTGGACGTTGGTGCGGCGCAGGCTGGAGACGGGGAGGAACCCCGGCGACGTCCTCGCCGAACTGACCAAGGAGGTGGTGGCCGTCGCCCCCGCGTCGCGCCTCAACTTCCTGATGACCGACGGTTCGGTCATCGCCGGCACGACGTGGACCCACTCGCTGTGGGTCCTGCACGACGAGGAGAGCGTCACGCTCGCCTCCGAACCGCTCGACGGCGACGACGCGTGGCGGGAGATCCCCGACAACCACGTCGTGGTGGCCGATCCATCCACTGTGGAGGTTCGACCGATATGACCGAGCCGGTGCTGGACGTTCATCTCACACCCGAGGACGCCGCACACGCGCTTCGTGCCGACGTGCGTGCCGGGCTGACCGCGGACCCGAAGTGGGTCTCGCCGAAGTGGTTCTACGACGCGGCGGGCAGCGCGTTGTTCGAGGGCATCACCCGCCTGCCCGAGTACTACCCGACGCGCGCCGAACGCGAGGTCCTCGCGGACCGCGCGGCGGAGATCGCCTCGACGACGGGCGCGCACTCGTTGGTGGAGCTGGGTTCCGGGTCGTCGGAGAAGACCAGGCTGCTGCTCAGCGCACTGCGCGAGCACGGCACGTTGCAGGAGTTCGTCCCCCAAGACGTCTCGGTGTCGGCACTCACCGAGGCCGCGCACGCGATCATGGCGGACTACCCGGGACTGCGGGTGCACGGCGTGGTCGGCGACTTCACGCAGCACCTGTCGTTGCTGCCCGGTGAGTCGCCGCGCCTGGTCGCTTTCCTGGGCGGCACGATCGGCAACCTCATCCCGGAGGAGCGGGAGAAGTTCCTCCGCACGGTCCGCGACGTGCTGGAGCCGGGGGAGTGGCTGCTGCTCGGCACGGACCTCGTCAAGGATCCGGGAACGCTGGTGCGCGCGTACGACGACGCGCAGGGCGTGACGGCGGAGTTCAACCGCAACGTGCTGAACGTGCTGAACCGCGAGGTCGGCGGCGACTTCGACGTGGACGCGTTCGAGCACGTGGCGTTGTGGAACGCCGAGCAGGAATGGATCGAGATGCGTCTGCGAGCACGGCGGGCCGTCCGGGTGACGCTCGCGGACCTGGACCTGACCGTCGACTTCCACGAGGGCGAGGAGCTGCGCACCGAGGTGTCGGCCAAGTTCCGCGAGGAAGGTGTGAAGGAGGAGCTGGAGGAGGGCGGGTTCTCGTTGCACCGCTGGTGGACCGACACCGAGGGCCGGTTCGCGGTGTCACTGGCCCTGGCCGTGTAAACCGGGACACAACCCGACGATAGGCGGGTACTGGCCGCCCGCCGTCAGTGGTGGGCTGCTCGGATGACACCTGCGACTTCTCGTGCCGTGCGCGTGGCGCTCGTCAGCGCCCTCGCGCTCGGCACGATCGTTTCCGGCCTGGGCACCGCGTCGGCCCAGGCCGAAGCCTCCGCCGCCGTCAGACCCGCCGCCTGGGGGCCGTGCGCCGAGGACGTGCTCGCCGAGATCCCCGCCGCCGAACGCACCCGCGTGAGCTGCGCGGTCCAGACCGTTCCCGTCGACCACTCGCGGCCGCGCGGCGACACGACCGGCGTGGTCATGATGAAGCGCCCCGCCGCCGACCAGTCGAAGAAGATCGGCTCGCTCTTCATCAACCCCGGTGGTCCCGGTGGTGCCGGCCTGATCTACAGCGCCTACGGCTCCAGCTTCTTCACCCCCGAGGTCCTCGAGAGGTTCGACCTCATCGGCTTCGACCCGCGCGGTGTGGGCCGCAGCGCCCCGTTGCGCTGCTTCCGCACCCAGGAGGAGGCCGAGGCGGTCAACGACGGCTGGTTCGCCCTGCCGATCACCAAGGACGAGATCGCGAGCTCCCTGCGGCAGTCCAAGGCCTACACGGACTACTGCGGGATCAACGCCGGTCCGCTGCTCAACCACATGTCGACCGAGGCCGTCGCGCGCGACCTCGACGTCATGCGCGAGGCCGTCGGCGACCGGCAGCTCACGTTCGTCGGCTTCTCCTACGGCACGCTGCTCGGCGCGACCTACGCGAACATCTTCCCCTCCAAGTCGCGTGCGCTGGTCCTCGACGGCAACGTCGACCCGAAGCTGCGTCTGACCAACGGCGCGCAGTACGACCGTGAGCGCGCTCGCGGCTTCGAGATCGCGCTGGACGCGATGCTGAAGCGCTGCGACACCGTGGGTGTGGAGAAGTGCGCGTTCGCCGGTGGTGCGCGCAAGAAGTTCGACGACATCCGCGAGAGCCTGCGCAAGGGCCCGACGACGTTGCCCGGTGGCGCCCAGGTCACGCTGACCGACGTCGTCGGCCGCACGGCGAGCAACCTCTACAGCCCGTCGACGTTCAAGGCGCTGACGGCGTGGCTGCAGTCCATCCACGTCGCGCAGAACCCGTCGGCCGCCGCTCTGGGCGTTCAGTCCGTTGTGGACCTTCCGGTGCTGAACAACCTCGGTGGACGCGCTGATGTCAGGGCCCTGCCCGAGACGCCCTACACGTCGGACGACTCGTACTACGCCGTGAACTGCACCGACAAGCCGTTCGCCCGCACCACCCGCAACTGGGCCACCACCGCGGCGAAGTGGGAGAAGGAGTCGCCGACGTTCGGCCGCTACCAGGCCGCGTCCGACCTGATGACCTGCCCGACGTGGCCGACGCGCAACCCGGACCGCTGGATCGGCCCGTGGAACCGCCACACCAAGAACCCGATCGTCGTGGTGGGCAACTACTACGACCCGGCGACGCAGTACCTGTTCTCGCAGCGCATGGCCAAGCAGCTCGGCAACGCGCGCCTGATCAGCGTCGACGCGTTCGGCCACTGCATCCTCGGTGACTCGGCCGGTGCCGACGCGGCGGTGACGAGGTACCTCGTCGACCTCACCGCCCCCGTGAACGGCTCGGTCTACCAGCCGAACACGCAGCCCTTCTAGTGGTGCGACCCGGCCCGTGGACGGGCGGATTCACGCTCAGCAGGACACCTCGCGGCACCCCGATGCGTCCGTCTGACCGCGAATTCGCCCGGCAACGTTCCGGGCCACACCACTGGTCCGGTGATCCGGGGGTGGTGGCCGCACCACCCCCGGAACCATCCGAATGACGGGTACAAACGATGCACGGACGATGGTGGGGTGCACGCGTGACGTCATCTTCCGCACCTGTGCGTGTCTTGCTCGCGAGTGCGCTCGCGCTCGGCACCGTCGTATCCGGTCTGGGCACCGCGTCCGCCCAGACCGAGTCCTCCGCCGTCAGATCCGCTGCCTGGGGGCAGTGCGCGGCAGACGTTCTCGCCACGCTTCCCGCCACGGTCACGCCGGAGGAGCGGGCGCGCCTGTCCTGCACCGTCCAGGAGGTCCCGGTCGACCACTCGCGTCCGCGCGGGGAGAAGACCGGCATCGCCATGATGAAGCGGCCGGCGAACGACCCGTCCCGCAAGATCGGCTCGATCTTCCTCAACCCCGGTGGCCCCGGCGGTTCCGGCCTGATCCGCGGCGCCATCGCGAAGAACTACTTCCAGCCGCAGGTGCTCGACCGGTTCGACGTCATCGGCTTCGACCCGCGCGGTGTGGCCCGCAGCGCCCCGTTGCGCTGCTTCCGCACGCAGGAGGAGTCCGACGCGGTCAACGCCGGCTGGTCCGCCCTGCCGATCACCAAGGAGGAGATCGGCACCACGATCCGTTCCGCCAAGGCCTACACGGACTACTGCAAGATCAACGCCGGTCCGCTGCTGAACTTCATGTCGACCGAGGCCGTCGCACGTGACCTCGACGTCATGCGTGAGGCCGTGGGCGACAAGCAGCTCAACTTCGTGGGCTTCTCGTACGGCACGCTGATCGGCTCCACGTACGCGAACATCTTCCCCGCCAAGTCGCGTGCGCTGGTTTTGGACGGCAACGTCGACCCGCAGCTGCGTCTGACCAACGGCGCCGAGTACGACCGGCAGCGCGCGCAGGGCTTCGAGATCGCGCTCGACGCGATGCTGAAGCGCTGTGACAGCGCGGGTGTGGAGAAGTGCGCGTTCGCCGGTGGTGCGCGCGCGAAGTTCGAGGACATGAAGAAGGCGTTGGCCCGCGGGCCCGTCACGTTGCCCGGTGGTGCGCAGGTGACGCTGTCCGACGTCATCAGCCGGGTCGCCGGTGACCTGTACTCGGTGCCGCGGTTCGCCGCGCTGGTGGCGTGGCTGCAGTCGATCCACGTCGCGCTGAACCCCGCGCCCGCCACGTTCGCGGTCCAGTCCGCGGCGGACCTGCCCGCACCGCTGAACAACGGTGGTGGCCGCGTGGACGTCGACCCGCTGCCGGAGACGCCGTACACCGCTGACGACTCGTACTTCGCGGTGAACTGCACCGACAAGCCGTTCGCCCGCACCAACCGCTTCTGGGAGCAGACGGCGGCGAAGTGGGAGAAGCAGTCGCCGACGTTCGGCCGCTACCAGGCCGCCTCCGACCTGCTGGCGTGCCCGACGTGGCCCGCGCGCAACACGGACCGCTGGATCGGCCCGTGGAACCGCAAGACGCCGAACCCCGTCGTGGTGGTGGGCAACTACTACGACCCGGCGACGCAGTACCTGTTCTCGCAGCGCATGGTCAAGCAGCTCGGCAACGCGCGCCTGATCAGCGTCGACTCGTTCGGCCACTGCATCCTGGGCCGCTCGGCCGCGACCGACACCGCGGTGGCGCGGTACCTGGTCGACCTCGTCGCCCCCGCTGACGGTGCGGTGTTCCAGCCGAACGTGCAGCCGTTCGCCTGATCACCTGGCGTGGAGCGCACTTCTCTAGAGGAGTGCGCTCCGTGCGATCAGCACCACAGCGCTCACGCCCGCGACCACCAGCGTCGGCGTGCGGACGCCCTTGGCGTCGAACCGCTTGCGCAACGGCCCGGAGAGCAGGAACCCGGCCACCAGGAACGGGATCAGCAGCACCCCGTTCCACAACTGGGACGTGGTGACGTTCCCGGTGGCGCCTAGCCCGATGATCGACGTGACGGACCCGAGCGTGAAGAACGCCGCCAGGGTCGCCCTGACCTGCGGTCCCGCCTGGTTCTGGTAGAGCAGCGCGACCATCGGCCCGCCGATCGAGGTGGCCGTGCCGAACGACCCGCTCGCGACGCCGGCCGTCACCAGCGACGGGGGAGTCGGCCGGGGCCGCCAGGAGATCAGCGACAGCAGGACGCAGGCCAGGACCGCGACGCCGACCACCACGCCGAAGCTCCTCTGGTCGAGCGAGCCGACGATCCAGATGCCGATGACAGTGCCGGGCAGGCGGCCGAGCATCGCCCAGCCGACACCGCGCCAGTCGACGTGGCCGAACTCCCTGGCCAGCGACATCACCGCGTGCGCGCTGGCGATCACCAGCACGGGCACAGGGACGAGCGCCGGGTCCAGCAGCGCGAGCAGCGGCACGGCGATCAGGGCCAGGCCGAAGCCGATCAGGCCTTGCAGCAACCCTCCGCACGCGACGACCACACCCGCGACGGCCAGCATTCCCCAGGACATGGTTAGCAAGGCTACATATCTGTGTCGGACTACGAGGCTTTGCTCGCCGTTCTCCTGGCGTTGGCGCAGCGTCTCTACGCTCCGCGCCATGACCGCGTCCCGCCGCTCCTTCCTGCTCGGCACCGGTGCCACCGCCGCCGCTACCGCCCTGGTCACGCCTGGTTCAGCAGTCGCTGACAACGTTGTCGGACCCGGCCGTCCCGACCCGGAGGCGCGACGGTTCACGCTCGCGGTGATCCCGGACACGCAGTACATGTTCGACCTCGACCGCGGCGACTCGGCGCCGTTGAAGGCGACGCTGCAGTACCTGGTCGACCACCAGCGCTCCGAGAACATCGTCTTCGTCTCCCACCTCGGCGACCTCGTCGAGAACGCTCAGAAGAGCGAGATCGACGACATCAGCGCGCGGTTCGAGGTGCTCGACCGGCGCAAGGTCGGGTACAGCGTGCTCGCGGGCAACCACGACGTGCCGGACTCGCGCACCGACGACCAGCGCGGGCGGACGCCGTACCTCGACAGGTTCGGGCCGCAGCGGTTCCGCCAGTCGCCGACATTCCGCGGTGCGAGCGCCGACGGCTACAACTCGTTCCACGTCTTCCGCGCCGCCGGGAAGGAGTGGCTGGTCCTCGCGCTGGACTGGCGCATGTCCGCCCGCGGTTTCGAGTGGGCCCGGTCGGTGCTCTCGAAGCACCCGGAGCTGCCCGTCATCCTCACCACGCACGAGCTGGCCCGCGACGGCCAGGACGGTGTCGCGGAGATGTCCGACTACGGCCGCAGGCTGTGGGAAGAGCTGATCAAGGACAACGACCAGGTCTTCCTGACGTTGAACGGCCACTTCTGGCCGCCTGCCAGGGCCAGCTTCCGCAACGCCTTCGGCAACGAGGTGCACGTGCACATCACCAACTACCAGGACCGCTACTACGGCGGCGGCGCGATGATCCGCCTGTACCACTTCGACCTGGACCGCGGGACGATCGACGTGCGGACGCTGTCGCCGTGGCTGCTCGGCAAGAAGGCGCTCAACCCGCTGGAGCGCAAGGAGATCGAGCTGACCGGCCCCGCCGACCGGTTCAGCGTGCCGATCGACTTCGAGCAGCGGTTCGCGCGGTTCGACCCGCCGGTGCTGCCTCCCGCGCAGCCCGTTCGCGACGTCCTGGTGCGCGGCACGCTCGCGTACTGGCGGCTCGGTGAAGGGCTGGAAGACCTGTCGGGCAACGGGAACGACCTCCGGCAGACCGGTTCGCTGGTCGCGTCGGACGACCACCACCGGTTCGCGCCGTCGCACCGGTCGCTGTACTTCGGCAAGGACGGCCACCTGTCCACCGCGGAGTCGGCGCCGCTGAACCGGGAGACGTTCGAGCGCGGCTACACGATCGAGGTGTTCCTCAAGCTGCCCGCGGGCTTCGACCACCCGTGGTGCGGCCTGCTGACCAAGCTCGCGCCCGGTTCCGCCGCCGGCAAGACCGGTGACGACCCGAGCGAGCCGATCGCCACGCTGAACGTCGCCGGCGGCGGCCAGCTGCAGTGGGCGGTGTTCCCGCGCAACCTGCCGGGCATCTCCACGAACTGGGGCCACGAGATGGACTACGAGACGTGGTGGCACATCGCGGTGGTCAACGACGGCGTGCACACCACGATGTACGTCGACGGATCTCCGTTGCTGCGCAACCCTTCCACGCCCGCGCGCGGCATCTCCACCGCCGGTGACCCGTGGCTCATCGGCGCCTACGCCTACAACAGGGTCGTCGAGAAGTCCTTGCACGGCTGGATCGGCGACGTGCGGATCGTGAACCGCGCCCTGGACCGCTCCGAGTTCATGCGATCGCGGGCAGCCCGAACCGCGGGAACAGACTGAGGTCGAAGAACGACGAGACGCGCGTGATCCGGTCGTCGCGGATCTCCAGCACCTGGAGGTTGAACGGCCGGAACACGCCGTCCTCCGCCCGCAGGTACAGGCCGTGGGCCGGCTGGCCGTTCGCCTGGGTCCCGATCATCCTGGCGCCGTGCGGGACGGCCGGGCACTGGTTCGCCAGGTGCCACGCGACCATGTCGGGGCCGAGGTACCACTGCGGGAACGGCGGCATCTCCCAGACGACGTCCTCCGCGAACATCCCGATGATCGCCGGGATGTCCTTGGCCTCGAACGCCTTCACCCACCTGTCGAGCAACGCCTTGGCGCCCGCCGGTTCGACGACCTGGTCCTCGCTGAGGTCGCCGAGCTGAGCGTGGGCCCGTTGCAGGGCGCTGTTGACGGCCGCCACCGTCATCTCCAGCTCGTCGGCGGTCTCGGCCGCGCTCAGCCGGAGCACGTCGCGCAGGATCAGCACCGCGCGCTGCCTCGGCGGCAGGTGCTGCAGCGCCGCGACGAACGCGAGCCTCGTCGACTCGCGTTCGGTGACGATGGCGGCGGGATCGGTCGGGAACGGCTCCAGCCACGGGACCTCGTGGTCCTCGGTGAGCGGGTCGGTCTCCGTCGCGCTCTGCGTCCCCAGCCCGAACGGCAGCGGCCGCCGGGCCCGGCCGTCGAGCGCGGTGAGGCAGGCGTTCGTGGCGATCCGGTACAGCCAGGTGCGCACGGACGAACGGCCCTCGAACTTGCCGTACGACTTCCACGCGCGCAGGTACGTCTCCTGCACCAGGTCCTCGGCGTCGTGCAACGAGCCGAGCATCCGGTAGCAGTGCGCGAGCAGTTCCCGTCTGAACGGGTCCGCTGCGGTCGCGAAGTCCGTGGTCACCCTTGCACCCCGATCGATTTCTGCAGCCGTGTGATGAGAGTTCCGATGTGCGCGGTGAGTTCTTCCGGTCCGCGCACCTCGAAGTCGAGCCCGATGAACAGCAGGTAGAACACGATGCGGTCGAGCGACTCGGCGCCCGTGCGCATGAGGCAGGAGCTGTCGTCGACCGGTTCCAGGGACACCGACATCGGGGACGTGCGCTCGGCGACGGTCTCCAGCGGTGCGTGGACCTTGATCACGGCCTGGTAGGTGTAGACGCTCGACGCCACCTGCCTGGAAACGAACTCCCCGAGGCTCTCGGCCGGCGGTTCGCGCGGCGTGAAGCGCGCGGCGAGGGTGGGCTCGGTGGTGACGCGGTCGACGCGGAACGTCCGCCAGTCCTCTTTGGACACGTCCCAGGCGACCAGGTACCACCTCCTGCCGGTGTGCACGAGACCCTGGGGTTCCACGAGCCGTTTCGCGGGTTCGCCGTGCGTGGAGGCGTAGGTGAACCGCAGCTGCTGGTGGTCGCGGCAGGCGGCGGCGATGATCGTGAGCGTCTCCGGGTCGACCGTCGGACCCGCGGCCGGCAGGGCCGTGGTGTGCGCCTGAAG
>JASLAV010000802.1 GCA_030146905.1 Lentzea sp.
CTGCACCCGGTGCAGGCGGCGTTCATCCGGCACGACGCGTTCCAGTGCGGCGGCTGCACGCCCGGCCAGATCATGTCCGCCGTGGCCTACATCGACGAGGGGCACACGGGTTCCGAGGCGGAGATCCGCGAGTGGATGAGCGGCAACCTCTGCCGTTGCGCCGCGTACCAGAACATCGTCGCCGCCGTCGCCGACGCCGCGAGGGAGATCCGGTGAGGAACTTCGGCTACACGGTCGCGGGCAGCCCGGCCGAGGCGGTGCGGATCGCGAACGAGACACCGAACTCGACGTACGTGGCGGGTGGCACCGACCTGCTGAACCTGATGCGGGACGGTGCGGAGGCCCACGACCACCTCGTGGACGTCAACCGCCTCGGCCTCGCCGGGGTCGACGTGGACGGCAGGGCGCTGCGGATCGGCGCGCTGGCCAGGATGCGCCACGTCGCGGACCACCCTCGGGTGCGGCGGGAGTTCCCCGTGCTGTCGCAGGCACTGCTCGCCTCGGCGTCGCCGCAGGTCCGCAACATGGCCGCGATCGGCGGAAACCTGTTGCAGCGCACCAGGTGCGGATACTTCCGGGACGCCGGTTCCGCGTGCAACAAGCGCGTCCCCGGCACCGGGTGCCCCGCCATCGGCGGGCACAACAGGGGACACGCGATCCTCGGCGGCAGCGACCACTGCATCGCGACGCACCCCTCCGACCTGGCGGTGGCGCTGACCGCGCTGGACGCGACGGTGCACCTGACCGGCCCCGGCGGCGATCGCGCCGTCCCCATCGCCGAGTTCTACCTCCTCCCGGGGTCCACTCCGGCCCAGGAGAACGCACTGCGCCCCGGCGAGCTCATCACCAGGGTCGACGTTCCACGCACACCCATCGCCGCGAACTCGCGCTACCTGAAGCTGCGTGACCGGGCCACCTTCGAGTTCGCCGTGGTGTCGGTGGCGGCGGTGCTGCGGATGAACGGCCGCGTGGTGCGGGACGTGCGGCTGGCGTTCGGCGGCATCGGCACCCGGCCGTGGCGGGACACCCGCGTCGAGGCGGCGTTGCGCGGCCGGCCGCTGACCGGGGCGGTGATCACCGAGGCGGGCCGCGTCCTGGTCGGGGACGCCGATCCGCACGAGGAGAACAGGTTCAAGGTCGAGCTCGTCCAGCGTGCGCTGGCGCACGTCCTCAGCGAGATGGGAGCCGTGCGATGACAGGGCTGATCGGCCGGGGTGTCGAGCGGGTGGACGGCAGGGTGAAGGTCACCGGCGCGGCCCGCTACGCCGCGGACAACACGGTGACCGGTGTGCTGCACGGGTTCCTGGTGCTGAGCACGGTCGCCCGCGGCGAGATCGCGGAGCTCGACACGAGCGCGGCCCTGGCGAGTCCCGGCGTCGTCGCGGTCTGCACACACCAGAACATGCTGCGGCTGGCGGTACCGCCGGACTTCCCCTATCCCAAGCGTTTCCTCCCGCTGCAGGACACCCGGATACACCACAACGGACAGCCGATCGCCTACGTCGTGGCCGAGACCCTGGAACAGGCGCAGGAAGCGGCGACCCTGGTGCGGGTGAGCTACCGCGCCGAACGGCCGACCGCGCGCCTCGCCGACGCGCTCGGCGAGGCGTTCCTGCCGCCGGCGTTCCGCAACCGGCTGAACGAGATCTCCCGCGGTGACGCCGCCGCGGCGCTCGAACGGGCCGAGGTGCGGGTCGAGCGCGAGTACACCAGCCCGATGCAGCACCACAACCCGATCGAACCGCACACCACCACGGCCGTGTGGGACGGCAACTCGCTGACGCTGTACGAGAGCGCACAGGGCGTCGTCCTCACCCGCCTGGTCGTCTCCCAGGCGTTCGCGCCGTTCGGCGTGGCGCTGGGGGACATCCGGGTCATCTCGCCCTACCTCGGCGGCGGTTTCGGCGCCAAGGGCCCCACCTGGTCCCACACGCTGCTCACCGCGGCGGTGGCACGGCTGGTCCGCCGGCCGGTGAAGCTCGTGCTGACCCGCGCGCAGATGTACACCATGAACGGTCACCGAGCCGAATACCGCCACAGCATCCGGCTCGGCGCCACCCGGCAGGGCGTGCTGACGGCCATCGTCGACACCAGCACGGCCCAGCTGACCCGCACCGAGGAGAGCATCTACAACTCCAGCGACTCCACGCTGCACCTGTACGCGTGCCCGGACGTCCACGTGCGACAGATGGGCGTGCGACTGGACCTGCCGACGTCGAGCTACATGCGTTCACCGGAGACCACCGCGCACTTCGGCCTCGAGACCGCCATGGACGAGCTGAGCCACGAGATCGGCATCGACCCGGTGGAGCTGCGGGTGCGCAACCACACCACGGCGGACCCACATCCTCCCGGCCACCCGTACGGCAGCAAGCACCTGCTGGAGTGCTACCGGATGGCGGCCGGGGCGTTCGGCTGGGCGCGGCGCGACCCGCGGCCGGGTTCCATGCGCGACGGCGACGAACTCGTCGGCTGGGGCATGGCCACCGAGCTGCACAGCTACAACGCGAACCGGTCCAGCGTCGAGCTCACCGTCGGCGTGGACGGGCGGGCGACCCTGCGCACCGCCAGCCAGGAGATCGGCACCGGCACCTACACCGTGATCACCCAGGTCGTCGCGGAGGGCCTGGGCATGCCGCTGGACCACGTCACGACGCTCCTCGGCGACACGGCGTTCCCCGCCGCGTCCATCTCCGCCGGATCGTCCACGATGCCCAGCCTGATAGGCCCGGTGAGCCAGGCGGCGCAGAGCGCGCGCGATGCCGTTGTCGAGCTCGCCGTCGCCGACCCGCGTTCGCCGCTGCACGGCGTGCCCGCGAAGGACGTCGTGACCGAGCGCGGCCACCTGTTCGCCCGCGGCGCCGACGGGCGGCGTGACAGCTACCGCGACGTGCTGTCCCGCCACGGCCGTGCGGTCACGACGATCGGGAACACGGTCAACACGGCGGGGCACTCGTTCGGCGCGGTGTTCGTGGAGGTCCGGATCCGGCCGAGGCTCGGCGCGGTGCGGGTGAGCCGGGTGGCGGCCGCGTACGACCCCGGCCGGGTGCTCAACCACCGGACCGCGCGCGGACAGGTGATCGGCGGCGTGACCTGGGGCATCGGCTTCGCGCTGATGGAGCACACCGCGGTGGACCCGAACACGGCGCGGGTGGTCAACCCGAACCTGTCCGGCTACCTGGTGCCGGTCTGCGCCGACACCCCCGCGATCGAGGTGTCCTTCGTGGACCGCGAGGCCCCGGACAGCACGGCGCTCCGCGCCCGCGGCTTCGGTGAGACGCCGGGAACCGGCGTGCCGGCCGCGATCAGCAACGCGATCTTCCACGCCACCGGCCGCCGCCTCCGCGACGTCCCGTTCACCCAGGACAAGCTGTTGTGACCGCAGGCCGCGCGACAGCTGTCACGCCAATCGCGAAGGCGCGCCTAAACTGGTGATCATGACGAAGCGCCGGTGGGCCGTCGAGGACCTTCCCGATCTGACCGGTCGCACGGTCGTGGTGACCGGTGCGGCCAGCGGGGTGGGCCGCGGCACGGCGACCGCCTTCGCCGCGGCGGGGGCGCGCACGGTGCTCGCGGTGCGCGACGTCGCCGCCGGTGAGCGCGCGGGTGCGGCCATGTCCGGCACCACCGAGGTCCGGGAACTGGACCTGGCGAACCTGGCGTCGGTGCGCGCGTTCGCCGAGGGCTGGCAGGGCGGCCTCGACGTCCTCGTCAACAACGCCGGGGTGGCGATGACCCCGTTCGGCCGCACGGCGGACGGGTTCGAGCTGCAGTTCGGCACCAACCACCTCGGCCACTTCGCGCTGACCAACCTGCTGCTGCCCTCGATCACCGACCGCGTGGTGACGGTGGCCTCCGGCGCGCACAAGGCGGGCGTGCTCGATCTCGACGACCTCGACCTCGCCCGTTCCGGCTACACCCCGGTGAGGGCCTACGGCCGGTCGAAGCTCGCGAACCTGCTGTTCACCCTGGAACTGGACCGGCGCCTCCGTGAGGCCGGGTCGTCCGTGCGCGCGCTGTCCGCGCACCCCGGCTACACGGCGTCCAACCTGGGCACCAAGGGCCGCAACCGGCACCTGGTCAGGATCGTGCACCTGGCCGGGCGCTACCTGGCGCAGACCGAGACGCAGGGCGCGCTGCCGTCGTTGTACGCGGCGACCCAGGACCTGCCGGGCGCCAGCTACGTCGGCCCGGACGGGCGTTTCGAGCTGCACGGCCACCCCGCGCTGGTCGGCCGGTCGGCGGCGGCCAGCGACCCGGTGCTGGCGCGGCGGTTGTGGGAGGCGTCGGAGCGGCTCACCGGGGTGACCTTCCCGCTGACCGCGAAGCCCTGAGCACGCCGCTCAGCTCGGGTAAGTCGTAAGCGGCCTGGATACGGCGACGCGAGTCGACTTCATTGTCACGATTGCTTCAGTGTTGACCAAAATCAATCCTCGACCGGTGCTCACGACCGGCGAGCGGCTGCGAGCGGCCGATCACACGCATCGACGGCTCGGCTTCAGCCGACACGAACATGCTGGTCACCACCACGAGCAGTTGGTCGCGGTGGCGCGTCGCGTCTGCCCGTGGCGGCGCGGCGGCGACCGGCTTCGCGCCGGGGGAGTGGGTGTTCGGAGGTGCGTTGTCCCGCGCGGTCGCCGACTTCGTGATGGTCGCCACCGTCCTGATCGGCGGAGCGGGAGGCGGGGTCGGGGTCTTCGCCGTCCAGCTGGCCCTGATCGCCGGAGCTCGTGTGATCGGCACGGGATCAGCGGCATCGGCCGAGTTCCTGCGCGATCTCGGAGCCGACCCGTTCACCTGCGGCAACGGCCGGGCCCGACCGGTCCGGGGCCCTCGCCCATGGCGGTGTCACCGCCGCCATGGACCTGCACGGGACAGAGACGCTGCACGCCGCGAGGGAACTCGGCGTTCCGGACAGCCGCATCTGCACCATCGCCACGAAAGTCGACGGCGTGACGGCGGCCAACGGCGCGAACGCCGCTCCGGCGCACTGGAAGAGATCGCCCGACTGGTCGCGGCAGGCCGGCACGTGCGCGGCAAGGTCGTCATCGACCTCTGGGACAAGGCCGTCATGACGATGTACGCGATGTCGTCGCGGTGGCCGGAGATCTCGTCGCATCCGCGACCCCCGGAACTGTCCAGATGTGACACTGTCCGATTCGTCCTTCAGAACCACAAAGGACTGTTGGTCAGGGGTCATCACCGCCTATACGGTTCGGGGTATGAGCCAGCCGATTCCGTTCACCGACACCAACTTCAAGCTCGCCGTCGTCCAGGAGCTGATGTACAACCAGGGCCTCCTGCCGAGGTTCGACCTGCGCGAGTACGCCGCACAGCAGGGCTTCACCTACGACAGCGCGAGCTTCGAAGCGGTGCCCGAGGCCCTGGCCTACTTCGAGGCGCTCGAGGTTCCCGCCGAGCTCGCGGAGAAGATCACCGAGATCGAGATGGACGGCGGCAACGAGATCTACCTCCAGATCGCGCCGAACTGGGATGGCGAGGACTCGCTGTTCGACGTCGACGAGTTCGCCGACCTGCGGCACTTCCCCAACCTGAAGTCGATGACGCTGCTCTACACGGGCAACGAGGAGGCGCTGGAGACGTTGCGTGCCCGCGGAATCGAGGCGGACTGGCTCTGAGCAGGCCGCTCCCGCGCCACCGCACGTAGACGACGTCAGGCCTACCTGTTCGTGTCATGCCGGATTGAGACGGAGATGAGCGGGTGGGCCACCCGTCCAGCGTCGCCCAGCGCGTGATGGAACGCCTGGACGCCGAGCTGTCCGAGACCGACGACCAGGGCCGCCCGTCGATGTACGGCAAGGTCGCCGTGGTCGCCGTGGTCGCCGTGGTCGCCGTGGTCGGCAACGAGGAGGGCGCGCACAAGATCATCGCCGACTGCTTCCAAGCCCTGAACGAGATCGGCTTCACGGTTCCCGCGAGTGGCGAGACGTACTGGAACTCCGAGGCGATGAAGCCCGAGGACCACGTCGAGCTGGATGAGACGCCGGACGCCGTTGCCTCGGCCAACAAGAAGCTGGCGAGCAACGCCGTGCACCTGGCGCGGTTGCTCAAGGAGGCCCAGTACCCGCCGGTCCAGTCAGGACTGTCCACATGAGTGAGTCGGAAGTGGTGCACGAGTTCACCGGTCCGATGCGCATCGGAGTGAGCGTGTCGCACACCGGCAGCCCGGAGTTCCGGCCCACCAAGCCCGGCGGGCCGAAACTGGTCTGCGTGGACCTGACCACCGACACCGTCACCAAGGTGATCACGTTCTCGCGTGACGTCGCCCTGGAGACGACCTACCTCAACGACGTGCGGTTCGACCTGCGCGGCGGTGAGGCCGGGGTCGCCTGCATCACCGACTCCGCGGACTCCGGGCCGAACGGGATCATCGTGGTCGACCTGGACAGCGGCGAGTCGTGGCGCAGGCTGCACGACCACCCGTCCACCAAGGCCGAGCCGCTGAAGTCGTTCCGCCCGGTCGTGGAGGGCAGCCCGTTCCTGGAGCGGCCCGCCGACGGCGAGCCGAAGCCGGTGTCGATGGGATCGGACGGCATCGCGATCAGCGCCGACGGGTCGCGCCTGTTCTGCTGCGCGCTGGCTTCCCGCCGCTGGTACAGCGTGCCCGCCCAGGCCCTGCTGGACCGGTCGCTGCCCGACGACGAGCACAACGCGGTGTTGCGCAGGTCGCCGGACGGCACGTTCGAGACAGTCGCGCACGACCCGCGCCTGCTGTGGCCGGACACGATGTCGGTGGCCGCGGCCACCTCTACGTCACGGCCAACCAGTTGCACCGGCAGGCGAAGTACCAGGGCGGGCAGGGCCGCAGGCAGAAGCCGTGCCACCTGTTCCGCGTGCCCGTCGACGCCGGACCGGGTGAGGCTTCGGTAGCGGAAGTGCCGGAGCTGGTGCGATCCGCCACCACGTCGAGGACGGGTCCGCCGTCGGTGGCGTTCGCGCCAGGCCG
>JASLAV010000692.1 GCA_030146905.1 Lentzea sp.
GCGGCCTTGGTCCAGGTGGAACCGACGTCGAGGCACAGGATCACGGGGCAAGCTAACCACCATGAAGCTCACGCCCAAGGTGATCCTCGAAGGCACCCGACTGACCGGCAAGACGGACCTGGCCTACGCGCTCAACGAGCACCCGCGCCTCGTCGGCCACCGCAAGTACCGCTACCACTCGCCGTTGATCTCGGCGGAGTGGAGCGGGTTCAGCAACGAGCCGTGGGGCCGCGGGCTGATCGACTTCGCGCCGGAGGAGACCGCGCACGCGATCGAGACCTACGAGACGTGGACGCGGATGTTCGAACTGCAGCGCTACTACTCGTGGATCGTCGACCGGTTCCACCTGTCCACGATGGCGTACCAGGCGCGGCAGGGACGTGAGTTCGACTTCGGCTGGCTGGAGGAACGGCTCAAGCCGCTCAACTTCGCCATCGTGCTGTGCACCAGGCCGGAGGACACGTTCGAACAGGCGCGGGAGGAACGGCTCAAGATCAGCGCCAACCCGAAGCAGTACGTCTCGCTGGAGCCGTTCGTCGAGGAACAGCACCAGCTCCGCGCGCTCGCGGCCAAGTCGGTCCTGCCGGTCTTCGAGTTCGACGTGACGAGGCACGGCCCCGACGACGTGGCCGGCTGGCTCGACGAACGGGGCCTGCTGACGCTCCCGGACGAGGCCTAGTCGTCCGCTTTCTCGTGCACGATCCGCATGAACTCGCCGAGCTGCACGAGCTGCTCCGGCGTGAAGAGGTCGATCAGGTACTCGCGGACGGTGAGGACGTGGCCGGGCGCGGTGGTCCGCAGCAGGTTCTTGCCCGCGTCGGTGAGCACGGCGAGGATGCCGCGCTCGTCGGACTCGTGCGGCTCGCGCCGCACGAGTCCCGCCTTCTCCAGCTTGCCGATCTGGTAGGTCAACGAGCTCTTCGAGACCACCACGCGGCGCGCGAGCTCGGTCATCCGCATGCGGTTGTCCGGCCGTTCGGCGAGCACGATCAACACGTTGTACTGCGCGTGCGAGAGGCCCGCGTCGCGCTGCAACTGCTGTTCGATCTGCCTCTCGAGGAGGTGGTACGCCTGGACGAAGTGGTGCCAGGCGTTCGCCTCCTCCTCGGAGAGCCACCGCGCGTTTCCCATGGTCGGCAGGTTAGTTGGTGATGGGCTAGTGGTGTGGCCCAGAACGTTGCCGGGCGAACTCGCGGTCAGACGGACGCATCGGGGTGCCGCGAGGTGTCCTGCTGAGCGTGAATTACCCAGCCGACGTTCTGGGGCGCGCCACTAGATGCCGGGTTCTTCGCCGCGCTTGACCACAGGTTCCGGTTCAACCTTGCCCCCGCCGGTCTTGGCGAGCACGGAGTTGCGCCGGCTGTAGACGAAGTAGACGACCACGCCGAGCGCCATCCAGACGAGGAACCGGACCCAGGTGAGCGCGGTCAGGTTCAGCATCAGCCACAGGCAGGCGAGGATCGCGAGGATCGGCACCAGCGGCACGAGCGGCACGCGGAACCCGCGCGACAGGTCGGGCCGCGTCTTGCGCAGCACCAGCACACCGCCGGAGACGAGGATGAACGCGAACAGCGTGCCTACGTTCACCATCTCTTCGAGCTTGCCCGCGGGGAAGAAGCCCGCCGCGATCGAGACGAGCACACCGATGATGATCGTGATGCGCGTCGGCGTGCCGTGGCTCCCGGTCTTCGCGAGGCCGCGCGGCAGCAGCCCGTCGCGCGACATGGCGAACAGCACCCGGCTCTGGCCGAGCATCAGCACCATGACGACGGTCGTCAGACCGGCGAGCGCGCCGACGGAGATCACCGTTGCGGCCCAGTCGACCCCGTTGTCCGAGAACGCGCTGGCGAGCGTCGCGCGCGTGCCGTCCGGCTGGGTCGCGAGCTTCTCGTACGGCACCATGCCGGTGATCACCAGCGTGACGGCCACGTAGAGCACGGTGACGATCGCGAGCGAGCCGAGGATGCCCCGCGGCACGGCCTTCTGCGGGTTCTTGGTCTCCTCAGCCGTGGTCGCCACGACGTCGAACCCGATGAACGCGAAGAACACGATGCTGGCCGCCGCGAGCATGCCGAGCACGCCGTAGGTGCTGCCGGAGTAGCCGGTGAGCAGCGAGAACAGCGACTGCTCGATGCCGGTGTGCGTGGCGGGGCCGCTCTCGGCGGCCGGCGGGATGAACGGGCTGTAGTTCTCGGCCTTGATGTAGCCGATGCCGAGCACGATCACGAGCAGCACCACCGCGACCTTGATGGCCGTGATCACCGCGCTGACCCGCGAGCTCAGCTTCGTGCCCACCACCAGCAGTGCGGTGAGCACCGCGACGAGCAGCACGGCGCCCCAGTCGAACGTGAAGCCGGTTCCCACCTCGGTCTTCACGTCGAGACCGAACAACCCGAGCGTGGTCTGCAGGTAGGCCGACCAGCCCTTCGCCACCGCGGCCGAACCGACGGCGAACTCCAGCACCAGGTCCCAGCCGATGATCCACGCGGCGAACTCGCCGAACGTCGCGTAGGAGAACGTGTACGCGCTACCCGCGACCGGCACCGTCGAGGCGAACTCGGCGTAGCACAACGCCGCCAGCGCACACGCGATCGCCGCGAGCACGAACGACAGCGAGACCGACGGCCCCGCGATGTTGCCCGCCGTGCTGGCGGTGAGCGTGAAGATGCCCGCTCCGATGACCACTGCGACACCGAAGACCGTGAGGTCCCACGCCGTCAGGTCCTTGCGGAGCTTGGTACCCGGCTCGTCCGTGTCCGCGATGGACTGCTCGATCGACTTGGTGCGCCACAACCCGTTCCCCGGCACGGTGCATTCCTCCTTGATGGAAACCGATTCGGCCCACCCTAGAGGTATCCATCATGTGGAACGGCCATAGCTGTCGTACAGGGGTTGTCCGGTGTTTTGTCTCGCCGGACACGACGAAGCCGCCCCGGGAGGAATCCCGGGGCGGCTTCGAAGTGGCTCAGGAGCTGGCGACCGTGGACCGGTCGAGGTCCGGCTCCAGGTAGATCAGCCTGGCGTGCGGCACCTTGGCCCGCACGCGCTGCTCGGCGTCGTTGATCGCCTGCGCGACCTCGTCCAGCGGCAGCTGCGGCTCGAGCGCGATCTTCGCCGCGACGAGGATCTCCTCAGGACCGATGTACTGGGTCTTGATGTGGATGACCCGCTGGACCTTGCCGGCGGCCAGCTCGTCGATGATCACGTCGAGGTCCTTGTCCGACGCGCCTTCACCGATCAGCAGCGACTTCATCTCGATGATGAGGATGATCGCGATGATGCCCAGCAGCACACCGATGCAGATGGTGCCGAGCGCGTCGAAGACCGGGTCGCCCGTGATCATCGCCAGGCCCACGCCGAGCAGGGCGAGCACCAGACCGACCAGCGCGCCCAGGTCCTCCAGCAGCACCACCGGCAGCTCCGGCGTGCGCGAGTTGCGGATGAAGCCCCACCAGCTGGCGTCGCCCTTGATCTTCTTCGACTCGACGATCGCGGTGTAGAAGCTGTAGCACTCCAGGCCGATCGCGACGACGAGAATGCCGACCGCGACGAGCGGGCTGTTCAGTCCCTCGGGGTGCTGCAGCTTGTGGATGCCCTCGTACAACGCGAACACCGAGCCGAGGGTGAACAGCATCAGCGCCACCACGAACGACCAGAAGTAGCGGTCGCGGCCGTAGCCGAACGGGTGCAGCTTGGTCGCCCTGCGCTGGGCCGTCTTCTGGCCGAGCAGCAACAGGCCCTGGTTCGACGTGTCGGCGACCGAGTGCACCGACTCGGCGAGCATCGACGACGATCCGGTGATCAAGAATCCGATGAACTTGGCCACCGCGATACCCGCGTTCGCCACCAACGCCGCGACGATGGCCTTGGTCCCGCCCCCTGCTGACACGCCTGTCTCCTCGCTGAACCCAGTCCGGTTTGTCCGGTCGGAACCTTAGTCGTTCCCGGCCGTCGCGCGGAAAAGCTGTGCGGATTCAACACCATCCGGTCGCACGAGCACCGCCGGGTCCGAAGCCGGCAGCCAGACCGCCTGCCCTCGTCCCAGCCGCAACTCGTCTCCGCGCGCGTTGGTGAGTACCGCAGCGCCGTCCGTGCAAATCATGATCTGCGGACCTTCGTGGTCGATCCGCGTCTCGCCCGTCGTCAGGTCCAACCGCGACAGTTCGAACTCCGGCGCAGGGGTGCGGTAGACGCGGACGCCCGGCTGGACCTCCTCGCCGTGCAGCACCTCCATGTCACCGCACGTGAAGTCGAGCACCCTCAGCAGCTCGGGCACGTCGACGTGCTTCGGGGTGAGGCCGCAGCGCAGGACGTTGTCCGAGTTCGCCAGGATCTCGATGCCCGTGCCGCGCAGGTAGGCGTGCAGGTTGCCGGCCGGCAGGTGGATGGCCTCGCCCGGCTGGAGCACGATGCGGTTCAGCAGCAACGCCGCGAGCACGCCCGCGTCGCCGGGGTAGGACTCGCCCAGCTCCAGGATCGTGCGGCACTCCAGGTCGAACTCGCCGTGGTCCTTCACGTGCAGCACGCACGCGTCGAGGACCTGCGGCAGCAGCACGCTCAACGACGTCTGCGGCAGCGTGATCAGCATCGTGAACAGCGCGCGCAGGCCCGACGAGTCCGGCTGCGCGACCAGCATCTCCGTGTACGGCGAGAGAGCGGGCGCGTCCAGCGCGCGCAGCAGCGAGACGGTGCGGTCGGGGTCGCGGAAGCCGGCGAGGGCGTGGAACTCGGTCAGCGCGCAGATCAGTTCCGGCTTGGCCGCCGGGTCCTTGTAGTTGCGCACCGCGGCGTCGAGCGGCACGGCGCGGGCCTCTTCCGCGGCGAAGCCCTCCGCGGCCTGGGACGCCGACGGGTGCGCCTGCAGGCTCAGCGCCTCGTCGGCGGCGAGCACCTTGAGCAGGAACGGGAGCCTGCTGCCCCACCGCTGGGACACGCGCGTGCCGAGCTGGCCCTCCGGGTTCTCGGTCAGCAGGTCGAGCAGCGAGCGCTGGGCGCCGTCCTCTGCGGTGACGCGGGACGGGTCACCGGGATGGGCGCCCATCCACAGCTCTGCCTCGGGATGGGGTGCGGGCACCTCCCTCCCGAGCAGCTCTGCGATGGCCGTGCGCGATCCCCACGCGTACGGCCTCACCGCGTTGTGCAGCAGGTCCACTTCTCTTCTCAGCTCCCAAATCAGTACGGGTTGCCGCCGAGAGTCCCGGCGGCGAGCCCGAGGTACAGCGCGGCCAGTTCGAAGCGCAGCGCGAGCAGCGCGGCGCTGACCGCGTCGCCTCCCGCCACCTCGACGGCCGGCTCCAGCACGTCCGC
>JASLAV010000701.1 GCA_030146905.1 Lentzea sp.
GCCCTCGGGGCCACCAAGGTGCGGGAGTTCGAGGACTCCAAGGGCCACTGGGTGACCATGCTGGACCCCGAGGGCAACGAGTTCTGCGTGCAGTGAGAAGGACTGGTGGGTGGCCCGGAACGTTGCCGGGCCACCCGGCTAGCTGGTGATGTCCTTCGTCTTGAACTGGCGTGCCGCGAGCAGCGTGAAGATGCCGCCGTAGACGAGCGCGGAGAAGGTTCCGCGGGTCATCTCCGACCAGTCGATGTCGGTCGAGAGCAGGTCGGCCCACGCCATCGAGTAGTGCGTCGGCAGGTAGTTGCGCAGGTCCCCGAGCGGCTCGATCTGGTCGAGGATCTGCGACACGATCGACACCAGCACCGTGCCGCCGACCGCGCCGAGCGGCGCGTCGGTGGTCACGGACAGGAACAGTGCCAGGCCCGCGACCCAGAACAGGTTGATCGCGATGTAGCAGACGGCCAGCGCCATGCCGAGCACGCCGTCGGCGAACGGTGCCGCCTCGCCCGTCGGGCTCACGACCTCGCCAGCGCCGTACCAGGCCACGCCCACTCCCAGCGCCACCGCGGGGAGCAGTGCGAGGGCGAAGAAGCTCAGGATGCCCGACGCGATCGCCTTCTTCCTGAGCAGGCGGTGACGCGGGATCGGTGCGGCCAGCAGGTACTTCAGGCTCGACCAGGACGCCTCGGACGCGATCGTGTCGCCGAAGAACAGCGCCACGATCATCGGCAGCAGGAAGCTGCCGCTCACGAACAGCGTCAGCACCACGAAGTTGATGCCGCTGGCGGTCGCGAGGTCCACGAAGCCGCCGGTGCGGCGGTTCGGGTCGGACTGGCCGATCTCGAAGCTCAGCGCGAGGATGAACGGCAGCAGCACCAGGAAGCCCAGCACGAACTGGGTCCTGCGGCGGCGGACCTGCCGTTGCAGCTCCACGCGGATCGGGAGGGTCCTGCGGGCCTTGTAACCGACCGCCGAACCGTCCTGGGCCACCTCGGTGTGCTGGAGCGCGGCCGCGTCGGTGAGCTCGCTGATCGCGCTGGGGTCGGTGTGGACGTCGTGCTCGTTCACCGGTCCACCTCCTGCGGGGTCTGTGCCTTCGTGCGGTTCGGGTTCGCGGTGAGGACAGTCCTCACCGCGGGACCCGTTTCCGCGATCTCGTCCGTCACGTCGAGGCCGGCCTCTGTCAGCACGTCGAGCGCCGCCGGGTCCGGGGCGTCCGCCGTGGCGGACGCCGCTGCCTTCAGGAAGTCACTCACCGACCAGCTCCAAGAACGCGTCTTCCAGCCTGCGGCGCGGACCGGCCTGGTCCACCGCCACGCCCGCCGCCACGAGTGCGGACAGCGCGGCGGCGCGCGGAACGCCGTTCATCGACGCGTGCACGGAGTCGTCGTCAGCGTGCACGTCGTGCACGCCCTCGATGCCCCGCAGGACGTCGGCCGCCTTCTCGGGGGAGTCGACGCGGAACGTCGCCTCTCCACCGCCCGCCGCGATGTCGGCCACCTCGCCCGCGGCGACGAGCCGGCCCCTGTGCATCACGACCACGTGCGAACAGGTCTGCTCGACCTCGGCCAGCAGGTGCGACGACACCAGCACCGTGCGGCCCGCCCCGGCGTAGCGGCGCAGGACCTCGCGCATCTGGTGGATCTGGGGCGGGTCGAGCCCGTTGGTCGGCTCGTCCAGGATCAGCAGGTCCGGGAGGCCGAGCATCGCCTGGGCGATGGCGAGGCGCTGACGCATGCCCTGGCTGTACGTGCGCACGCGGCGGTGCACCGCGTCGCCGAGGCCCGCGATCTCCAGCGCCTCCTCGATGTGCGCTTCCTCCAGCGGACGGCCGGTCGCCGCCCAGTACAGCTTCAGGTTCGCGGCGCCGGAGAGGTGCGGCAGGAAGCCGGAACCCTCGACGAACGAACCGATGCGCGACAGCACGGGCGCGCCCGGCGTCACCTTGTGGCCGAAGACCCGGATGTGGCCCTCCGACGGGTGGATCAGGCCCATCACCATGCGCAGGGTCGTGGTCTTGCCCGCGCCGTTGGGGCCGAGCAGGCCGAGGACCTGGCCGTGCTCCACGCGGAACGACAGGTCCTTCACCGCGGTCAGACCGCCGGGGTAGGACTTGGTCAGGTTCGAGATGACCAGCGGCACACCGGAGAGCTCCGGGTCCGAGTCGTGCTCCATGCGGCGGCGGAACAGCGCGACGATGCCGGCGCCGATCAGCACCAGCAGCGCGGCCACGATGCCCCACAGGGCGCCGGTCGGGAAGCCCTCCGAGACGTTGCGGCCGGGCACCACGGGCACCGAGAGCTCGTCGGAGGCCAGCGAGATGCGGTACGCGGCGGGCTGCTCGGCGTTCGCGAACGCCTGGTCCGTCGTCGACACCACCAGTGCCAGCTTGTGCTCGGCCTCGACCGGGCGCACCGCACCGGGCAGCGTCACCGTCACCTCGGCGGCGGAGCCGTCAGGGGGCAGGGCCACGCGGAACGGGGCGACGATCGAGCCCGGCAGCGTGCGCGTGCCGTCGGCGGAGACGTCGTAGAGCTTCGCGAAGAGGATCGCCTCGCCGGAGGACTGGTCACCGCGCGCGACGCGCAGCTTCACCGTGGACGACCCGGTCAGCAGCACCTGCGAGTCCAGGGCGTCCGTGGTGAACACGGCCGCCTGTCCCGGCAGGTCGAGCGAGAGCCGCGACGAGATCGCGGACGAGCGCGACAGCGCGGAACCGAGGCCAGGCAGGTTGCTGATCGCCGCCGGGTTGCCACCCGCGGGGTTCACCGCGATCTGCTCGCGCCCGCTCAGCTTCAGCGTCTTGCGCTCGGTGGACGAACCACCGGTGAGACCGGGGTAGGACGGTGCGACGACGGTGCGCAGCGAGGGCTGCCCACTCGAACGGAACGCGCCCTGCACCGTGTACTCGAAGCCGGTGCCGGGGTCGGTCCCCTTGCCCTGGAGGTGGAACGCCATCCAGTCGGCGATCTCGCCCCGCAGCGCCGTGCCGGGGTTGCCGCCGTCGTGGCCGCCCGCGTACCAGACCATCTTGACCTGGGCACCGGCCGCGGCGATCTGGCGCGCGGTCGCGTCGGACTGGTCGAGGCCGAACAGGGTGTCCTGCTCGCCCTGCACCAGCATCGTCGGCTGCTTGATCTGGTCGGTCACGGCGACGGGGGACGACTTGCGCAGCAGGTCCAGCGTCTGCTGGGAGGCGCGGCCCGTGGTGGCGACCTCCGTGTAGGCGGCGCACACCTCCGGGGTGAAGCGGCCGCACGCGCCCATCGACGGCGTCGGCGGCTGCTGGCCCTGGGCGCCGGAGTTGCCGCCCGGCTGCTGCTGGGGCTGCTCGACGGAGCCCTGGCCCGACTCCTGCTGACCGGTCTCCGGCGCGTCACCCGTGGGCGACGCGAGGTCGATCGACGTCATGCCGGCCGAGAAGAAGATGCCGGCCCACGAACGCTTGAAGACACCGTCCTCGCCGAACGCGGTCGCGGACGGAGTGGCGTCCGGACGCGGCGTCGCGAGAGCCGAGTTCGGCAGCAGCGCCTGCGCCAGGTCGTTGTAGGTGATGACGGGGACGAGCGTGTCGACGCGCTTGTCGACGCCCGCGAGCAGCAGCGAGAGAGCGCCGCCGTACGACGCGCCGGTCACACCTACGCGCGGGTCACCGCCGCTGTCCTTCTGCACCTCGTCACGTGTGCCGAGGAAGTCGAGCAGCTTCTGCGCGTCGCGGACCTCGCGGTCGAGCGAGTTCAGCGCGATCTGGCCCGTGCTGCGGCCGAAGCCGCGCGCGGACCACGTCAGCACGACGAACCCGCGCCGGGCGAACTCCTCGGCCTGGGTGTGCACGCTGCGCAGACTGCCGCCGAAACCGTGCGCGAGCATGATCGCGGGCGCCGGCGTCTGCTGTGGGAGGTAGAGGCGCGTCTCGATCGTCACCGTCTGGGCGCTGTCAGCGCTCTCAGGTGCGTCGATGTTCGCTTCTTTGAAGGAAACGGCTACGGGGTCGTCTCCGGATCGAGTGAAGTACACGCCGCCTGCCACGACGGCGAGTACCACTATCAATGCGGGGATCGTCCACCTGCCGCGAAGGCGGGAGAGGCGGGACACGCCGCTGACGATATGCGAGTTTCGCTGAGAACGTCCGGTCGGGATCCGGCGGCGGTCTCAGCATCAGTGGATCTTCAGCCGGGCTTCAGGTAGAGGCGGGTGCGGGCCGGTTTCAGCTCGAACGACACGCCACGTATTCCCGTTGTACCTGGTTGCGTGGGTCTGCTCACCCTGTGTGGCGCCAAGCGGTCTTCGTAGAGCACAATGATTCACGCAGCATGGAGGGGAGTACTCCCTAAGCGGCGGTGTCGTCAGTACGGAGCTTGGCGTGAAGCTCCCGGTGCCGTCGGTCGTTCGAGAGATCGTCTCGGCGGCGGAGGAGACCTCCGGGTTCATTTGGCGTGCGCTGAAATTCCCGGAGGTTGAGTTGTGAACGTCCCCGCATGGATGTGGATCGCGACGATCGGTGGTCTGCTCGTTCTGCTCGCTGTGGACCTCGTGATCGTGGATCGAAAGCCCCATGAGGTGACGATCGGCGAAGCCGCGCGCTGGGTGATCTTCTACGTCGCCATGGCAGCCCTCTTCGGTCTCGGCATCTGGTACTTCTCCGGTGGTCAGTACGCCACGGAGTTCTTCGCCGGGTACATCACCGAGTACTCGCTGAGCGTCGACAACCTCTTCATCTTCTTGATCATCATGACGACGTTCAAGGTGCCGGCGATCCACCAGCACAAGGTGCTGCTGATCGGCATCCTGCTCGCCCTCGTCATGCGCGGCATCTTCATCGCGGCCGGCGCGGCGCTCATCGCCAAGTTCAGCTGGGTCTTCTTCATCTTCGGCGCGTTCCTCATCTACACC
>JASLAV010000924.1 GCA_030146905.1 Lentzea sp.
ATCCGCCGCGGCGTGACGCAGACCCCGCACGGACGCTTCCCGGCCGTCTTGCCAGAACCGGGTCCACCACACGTCCTCGGGCACGGACGCGAGAACGGCTTCGAAGAAGGCGTCGTTGCCGGGCGCGACGCGGACGATGCGCAGCCCGAGCGCAGCGGCAAGGGCAGACCGCCTGACCTCCCAGATCAGATCCGACAACCGCGATGTCTTAACGGCAACACCGTGCGCACGAGCAGCAAGACTGATCATCTTGTGGAGGTCTCGGGGGTACTCGTCGAGATGCTTGCGGATGAAGTTCTTGATCTGGTCGTCACGGAACTGCTGGCGCCGGACCGAACTCGCCATGACCTCGTAGATCAGAGCGCGCAGGTGGTTGCCGTTGGGCACACCACCACGTCGGGCAACGGCATCCGCGATGGCGTTGACGCCGCTGCCGGGATCACCGTCGCGATACTCCTTGATCCAAGCCTTGATCTGGTCGTCACTCGGCGGTTCCGCAGCCACCGGTGCAGCGGATGGGGCAGGCACGGCGGGTGTCACAGGCGCGGTGCCGCCGGAAGCACGGTGGATGCGCTCGACCACGTCCGCGGTGACCAGGCCGCCGGACAGTTCCGCTACCTCCGCGAGTGTGAACGCACGCCGACTCCCCAACATGGCCACCACCCACCGGCCGACCAGTTCCTGGGTGGCGGGGTCGGCCGGGACACCGCCGGCGTTCCTCGTCAGGTCGAGAGCGGGGTACTCGTGGGTTTGGACGTGCTCCAAGGCATCGAGCAGCGTGTTCCAGCCGCGCTCAGGCGGCACAAAGGCGATCACCCGTTCACGCACGGCGGTCGGCAGGTCCTTGTGCTCGGTCGCCTGGTACCTGTCGTCATCGCGATGAACGACGTAATGGGTGGGAAGTTCGTCATCGAAACCGACATGGGTCGACACCCAGCCGCTCTTGCGGATCGTCTTGAGGTTGACGCCCAGCACGTCGGCCACCAACTGCGGAGCCCAGTGGCCACTGTGCGCGTTCTGATGCTCCGAAGTGCGCAGACCCTTCTCGACCTTGTCCGCCTCCAGCTCATCCGGGCGTTGCTCGCCGGACTCGCGCGACCTCTGGCGCCGGTAGGCGTCGGCCGTGGCCTGACGCAACCCCGCCACAGATCCTTCCTGCCCGAGCCTGTCGAGCTCAGCGGACCACACGCCCCTGGGCACGGACCTGAGAACGGCTTCGTAGAAGGAGTCCCGGCCGGCCGCGACGTCGACGATCCGCAGCCCGAGCCCGCCGGCGGCGATGGACAGCCTGGTGTCGTCGATCAGCCTCGTCAACCACGTGCTTCCGAGGAGGACCCCCTGCTCACGAACAGCCCGAGCAGTCGACTCGGTGTCGTCGAGGGGGTTCTCGACGAGGTGCTGGTGGATCACGCGCTCAGCGGCGCGCTGCTCCTCGACCGTTCCCGGCTCATCCGACCCGTGCCTGACGAAGTGCGTCAGACGCTGCAACCGTTCGTTCCTGACCTCGCCCACCAGCCGGTGCAGGTGGTCGTCGGAACCGGTGGCGCCCCATCCGCGAACCGTGCCGACAACCGCAGCGTCGCCGTCGTCGGGATGACGGGCGACGTGCTCGCGGATCAGGTCCACGTCCCGCTCGTCAGCCGACTTCTCCTGAGCGGGTGCCCGGGTTGCCGGTGCCGGCTGGGTCTCGTCGTGCGAGCGGTCCTCGGTACCCGCTGTCGCAAGGGGTTCCGCGCGCGACGGCCCCGGTTCGCCGACCGGTGCGTGGATCAAGGCGTCCTGGGCGGCGTCGAGCGGCGCGGTCGCCCGGTAGTGGTTGATGCCGTCGTGAACGACGTAATAGGTGCGGAGGCCGGGGTCGATGTCGACGCCGTTGGTCGACAGCCCGCCGTCGTTCGTGATCGTCTTGAGGTTGATCTTCAGCACCCCGGGCACCAACTGCGGAGCGAAGTCACCGCTTTCGCTTGCCCAGTGCCCCTGGGTGCGCAGCCCGGTCTCGATCGCGTCCGCCGGTAGGCCCAGGTCGTCCGGGCTCTGCCAATCCAGCTCCAGCCTCCTCAGCCCGCGGTAGGCGTCCGCCGTGGCCTGGCGCAAACCCAGCACCGTCGCATTCCTGCCGAGTTGCGTGAGCCGGCGCGACCACACGTCCTGGGGCACGGACCTGAGCACGGCTTCGTAGAAGCAGTCCCCGTCGCGTTCGACGTCGACGACCCGCAGCCCCAGCCGAGCAGCGGCCGCAGCGGACTGCGCGGAAGGGCCGTGCTCCTCCGATGACGGAGTTCCCAGTCCCTCCTCCACCGCACCCGCCGCGATGCCGTGCTCCCCGGTCGCCCTCGGCGTGGTCCGCTCGTCCCGAACAGCTTTGATCAGCTTCACCATCTTGTTGGTGCCGCCGGTGCCGCCACGCTGACGAACAGCCTTGATGATCGCCTTGACGTTGTCGCGGGGATGGTCGGCGATGTGCTCACGGATCAAGTCCTTGGCCCGCTCCGCCTCCGATCCGTCCTGGAGTTTCGTGATCTCGCTGACCAGATACCGCAGCCTCTCCTCGGGACCGACGGCGCCCCGCGCGGTGACAGCATCGACGATCGCCTTGACGTTGTCGCGGGGATGCTCGGCAATGTGCTCACGGATCAAACCGGTGTTCCGCTCATCAGCGACCTGGCGAACC
>JASLAV010000983.1 GCA_030146905.1 Lentzea sp.
CTTCCCGGTTGGAAAGCCGTCTCAGCCTGCGGGAAAAGCGTTCGTCTTGCACACCTTGCCGTCGGCGGGCACGACGTCCTGGCCCGCGTTGAGCTGCGAGACGAAGTCGTTCGAGACGCCGAACGTCTGCTGCATCATCACGGGGGCCGGCGCGTCGTTCTCCGGGCAGGGCGCGTGCTGGCTGCCCAGGGCGTGACCGACCTCGTGGTTGATCACGTACGTGCGGTATCCGGCCAGGTCGGAGCCGTAGGCCATGGCACCGCGCACCCAGCGGGCGACGTTGATGATCACGCGTTCGGTCGGCGGGTGGTAGCAGGAGGTCTCGAACGGGATCTCCTTGCCGCAGAGCGTGTGCGTCGTCTTCGTGCTGGTCAGGGCGACGGTGAAGTCCGGGTTCTGGTTCGCCTCCACCCGCTGCAACGCGACCTGCTTGGTACCGATCCAGCTGCGCGGGTCGGACAGGATCCCCTCGACCGTGCGTGCGAACGCCGCCGCGTCGTCGTTGTAGTCGGCGGGCTTCACGCCGTCCTCGATCGCGATCGCGTACTTGCGGAACTTCGGCGCGTTCCCCTCGCCGACGCGGGGGCCGCTGCCAGTGATCGCCTTGAACGTGCCGACGCCGTCCTGCGAGAACTCCGGACCGCCCGGCAGCTCCGCGGTCGGGATCTTCAGGTCCGGCTTCTTCGCCGGCAGCTCGGACGGGGGCGCCTCCGGCGTGCTCACGGGCGTCTCGGCGGCGTTCGTGCTGCCGCCGTCGCCGATGCCCGGAGTGTTCGGCTGGACCGTGTCGAGCGCCACGAGCGCGGTCAGGACGAGGAGCACCGGAATCGCGTAGATCCGCCACCCGTAGTTGGCGACGAGCCGCCTCACCCCGCGGCGTTTGCGCGGAGACCGGCGGAGCGCGGCGGTGCCCTCGGGTTCCCAGGCGGCCGCGAGTGGTTCCGCGCTGGTCCGGCGCTCGCCGCGGCGGTAGCGGTCAGCGGGCGGAGCAGTACTTCCTCGCTCGGGGGCGCGATTCACGCCCACCAGGGTCCCACACCGCTCATGTGGCCGTTGTTCGTCACCACGTGTGGTTGTCCACCGCCTCCCACATGCCCAGGACCGCCCTGGCAACGGTCGCCGGCCGTTCCATCTGGGCGACGTGACCGGTGCGCGGCAGCACGAGCAACCGGCCCTTGGGCAGCAGCCGCGCCGTGCGGGGGCCCTTCTGCACGCTGACGAGCCTGTCGTTCTCACCCCAGAGCACGAGCGTCGGCGCCTTGACCATGGGCAGCAGCCGCCACATCGACCTCGGCCCCGGCACGAGCCAGCTCTGCA
The DNA here is from genome assembly GCA_030146905.1 of Lentzea sp. The sequence continues at coordinate 1,318 of JASLAV010000983.1, forward strand.
TGAGCCCGAACGTGCTGCGGTTGAGCGCCTGCCCGGCCCATCTCTGCCGGGCCCGCTCCTCATTCTCCGCGATCGACTCCTCGATGCGGTTGTCGGGCACCACGCTCGGGTCGGCGAAGCACAGCTCGAGCATCTGCCGGGTGCGGTCGTGGGGAGTCAGCTTGGCGAGCTCCCTGCGCACCCTGGCCCCGATGACCGGCAGCACCGTGAGCGCCATCCGCGGGTCCGACATCCGGTCGAGGCGCGGCCGCAGGTCGGGAACGGCCGGACTCACGAGCGTGAGCGTCTTGACCAGGTCCGGCCTGGTGGCGGCGACGATGACGGAGATGGCGCCACCCATCGAGTTGCCGAACAGGTGCACGGGCTCACCGAGGGTCTCCAGGTACTTGACCACCGTGCGGGCGTGCGTGGTGAGGCTGAAGTCGTAACCGGGGATCGGCTCCGACCGCCCGAACCCCGGCAGGTCGAGCGAGTACCCGCGGACGTGGTCCCTGAGCTGCGCGGAAAGATCCGTCCAGTTGGTCGCGGAGCCACCGAGGCCGTGCACGTAGACGGCGATCGGCCCTTCGCCGGGAGTGACCCTGACGTGCACCTCGTGGTCGTCGACCTGGTGGAACTCACCAGGCCACGGCGGCTGCGAGGTGTCCAGCGGCGGGAGTTCGACCTTGGACAGCGGTGCGGGAATGAACGTGCTCACCAGACCAGGATGCGGGAAAGAACGCTCGGATGGTTCCCGGATGTCGGCTACCAGCGAGTAAGGTTGCGCTCACGCCCCGGTCCGGCAATCCCTGACCGACGGCAGGATGACTCGTGCTGGAGGCACCATGACGGAGACGGCGCAGAGCGCACCCGCGGGCAGGGGCGTTCGCCTGCCGCGCACCGCACGCCGCGCGCAACTGCTGGCAGCGGCGCAGGACGTGTTCGTCACCAACGGCTACCACGCCGCGGCGATGGACGAGATCGCGGAACGCGCGGGCGTGTCCAAGCCGGTGCTGTACCAGCACTTCCCCGGCAAGCTAGAGCTCTACATGGCACTGCTGGAGTCCCATGTGGACGAGCTGGTGGGCCGTGTCCGCACCGCCATCGGCTCGACGACGGACAACAAGCTGCGCGTACGCGCGGCGGTGGCCGCGTTCTACGACTTCGTGGACGGCGAGGGCCAGGCGTTCCGCATGGTCTTCGAGTCCGACCTGCGCTCGGAGCCTGCCGTCCAACAGGCGGTGGAGCGAGCCACCACCGACTCGGTGGACGCGATCACCGACACCATCACCGCGGACGCGGGCCTGGACCCGGAACGCGCCCGCCTGCTGGCAGTGGGCCTGGTAGGCCTCTCCCAGGTGACGGCACGCTCGTGGCTGGCGGACGACCGCAGGGTGTCGAAGGAGGACGCGGTAGCGCTGATCTCCAACCTCGCGTGGCGAGGCATCGGCGGCGGCTTCCCACTGCAGCACTGACCGGACGCGGCTGCTCAGCAGCAATCGAGGGCCGCAGGCCCGAGCCGCTCCGCCCTTCACCGGGCGACTCGGGTGGAGTGGTTTCTTCACGAGTCGTGACACAGTTCTTGCTGCACGCGAGAAGGGGTGTCAAGCGGGCACCTTTTTCGCCCCCGTGACACCCCGTCTCGCGGTTCCGATAAGATCGGGGGAAACCGGGGCAGCGCC
>JASLAV010000985.1 GCA_030146905.1 Lentzea sp.
CCGAGCAGCACGACCACCGTGTTCACGACCAGGAAGATCACCGCGAACGCCACGAACCGCCGCACGGTCGTGAGGTCGTTGGTCGCACGGGACAACAGCTGGCCCGACTGCCACCGGTCGTGGAACGACACGGGCAGCCGCTGGAGCCGCTGGTACAGGTCGAACCGCATGCGCGCCTCGACCTCCGCCGCCGGTCTGGCGACGATCTTGCGCCGGATGTAGAACAACGCCGCCTCGCTGAGCCCGAGCGCCAGCACGCCCAGGACCAGCCACGGCAGGACCGCGGTCTCCTTGTTCTGGATCGGACCGTCGACGATGCGCTGCGTGAGCAGCGGGATGCCGAGACCGCACAGCATCGCGAGCATCGTCGCCGCCAGCACGACAGCCATCCGTGCGCGGTGCGGCCGCACGTACGGCCACAACCTCCGCAAGGTCCGGATTGTCGAGTTACGTTGATCGCTCAAGCGACGAGCCCCCTCCAGGTCCTTTCCAAAGTACGAAGGACGACCGGTGCTCAGCATCCGGTTTTTGCCTCACCGGAGCGTGCTGGCTCGACTTAGGTCGAGGTCAAGGGCACGATGACCACCATGACGCGGTATCTGCGAACCGAGCAGACGATGGCGTTTCCACACGGACGGCTCATCGCCACGCGTGACGGGGCGAGCTACGTGCTGGCCCCCGACGGCTGGGACCACCTGGCGGGCCCGAGGCCGAGGCACGCGATGTTCGTCTCCCGCGAGGAGGCGGAGGACTGGTGCGAACGCGAGGGCTGGGACCTGAACCTGCTCGACGAGGTCCCTACGGCTTCTTGAACGTGACCAGCGCGACGAGCCCGTAGGCGACGGCGGCGAGCAACGCCTCCGCGTGGTGCCGGTTCGTGAACCACTCGACCGCGGGTTCGTGCACCTTGAAGTAGAGCCCGACACCCAGCACGACCGGCCCGAGCAGGATGATCGGCCACACCGGCCGCACCCCGAAGACCCACAGGACCGGCCCCGCCAGCACCAGCGACGACACCAGCGCGAGCGGCAACCCGATCAGCACGAGCAGCAGGAACGTCGACATCGACGTGCTGTCGAGCCACGACTTCAGGAAGCCCGACTCGTACGCCCACGTCCAGCCGAGCACGAGCCCCGCTCCGACGGCCATCGACAGGACGACCCGGAACAGCAGCCGGCGGCCGGCCTTACCCGTCTTGCCCGTGGTGCTCTGTTCCGTCACGCCTGTCACCGTAGCCGCGCGCCCGCGGCGACTTCCACCGCGGTCCGAACCCGGTGACCGCCCCGGCCAGAGCGAACGCCGTCACGAGGACCGCCGTGGGAACCGGGACCAGCACGAGGAGCTCACCCCAGTCGATGCTCGCGGCCACCGCGTCCAGCGCGACGACCAGGAGCACGCCGGGGACCACCACCGACCACGGCCGGGACTGCTCGGTCAGGGCGAGCAGCCAGACGTGCAGCAGTGCCACCGTGACGAGACCGCCCAGTGGCACCGTGGACAGCAGCACGTCGACGACGCCGGTGGAACCGCGCGTCGCACGCGATGCCGTCCCAGGGCCGCATCTTCGCGGCGAAACAGGGATCGGTGACCCCGAAGACGAACAGCAGGAAGGTCACCACCCCGCCCGCAAGGCCCGCGAGGATCCCGGGGAAAGCACGGTCGGACGCTTTCACGCCGTTCTCCCGCGGCCGATGCACAGCGCGGCCACCGCGTAGGCGAGGCTCGCGGCGATCACCGTCGCCACCGTGACGACCGGTCCGCGTTCCGCCTGGTACATGCCGAGGTACTCGTACGTCACGTAGTAGACCGCCGCTACCAGCACGACCCACAGCCCGCCGCCCGCGCCCGCCACCCACCAGCCGCGCCGTTGCCCCAGGAACCCGAACCCGGCGGCCACGGCCGCTCCGGCCACGAAGACCCAGAACACCAGGTTCGGCGGGACCAGCAGGGGGAACGCGCCGCACCCGGCACGGCCGGGACCACCGTTGCAGTACCGCACCACCAGCGTCAGGGTGGCCAGGAAGCCGGTGGCCGCCACCGCTCCGGCGACGGCTCCGACGACAGCGCGCAGCAGCATGGGTGAAGAACTACCTGATCACGGCCGGCACCGGGCCGGTCTTCACGAACCTTCCACAGCACCTTCACGACGCGAGGACGTGAGCACGGCGATCAACGCGTACAGGGCCGCGAACACCGCGAACCCCGTCCACGGCACCGCGAGCAGGAACACCATCGCCACCACGGCCATGAGGGTCGCGGGCACGGCCACCAGCCATGCCCGCGACTCGCCCAGTGAACGCAGCGCGACCCCGCCCAGGACCGCCGCCACCACCGCGAAGACCGGAACGGCCGTCACGAAGGTGCCGAGGCAGCCCCAATCGTCGAACGTGCAGACCGCCCCGGAGGCGATGAGCTCGAACATTCCCCACCAGGCCAGCCCGAGGAGTGCACCCACTCCGGCAGCCAGCGCGACACGACGTCCCACGGTGTCAGCGCCTCACTCAGCGGTTCGACCGCACGCCGAGTAAAACGTCCTCCCACGAAGGCACGATGGGGTGGCTCTTCTTCCCCCTCTTCGGAGGAGCGTCCTTGCGCACCGGCTTCTCCGCGGCGGGCTCCTGCTCCTTCTTCACCGGTGCCGAGGGCTGGGCGGGCACGGTCTCCGGTTCCACCACGTCCTCCGGCACCGGCTTCTCGGCCACGACGGGAGCCGGCGCGGGTGCCGGAGCCTGCGCCTGGACGGGAACCGGCACGGGTGCCGGCTCCTCGACCACGGGCACGGGCGCCGGCTGGACGACCACCGGGGTCTCCAGCGCCTGCCGTGCCAGCTGCGTCACCGGCCGCACCGTGCGGAGCGTGCGGTTCGGGTTCGGGTCCATCAGGTCGACCGCGGCGTCGTCGAGCGCCGTCACGGTGCCGCCCTGCGCGCCGGGGTGGAACGCCCAGTGCGCCCGGTTGTCCGACCGCCCGGTCGTCCAGTGCAGCTGCACGATCCAGCGGCCGTCGTCACCGCGCCACGAGTCCCACTTGGTCTCGGACAGGTCGTGCCCGCGCAGCCCGAACGAGTGCGCGACGACCTCACCGAGCGTCTGCACGTCGGGGCCGTCCTCGCGGACCGGGTGCGCGCGCTGGGCCATGTCGGCCGTGCGCGAACGCTCCAGCAGGACCGGGTAGGCGAAGCGCTCGATGCGGTTGACCGGCATGCCCGCCGCGGTGGCGACCTGCTCGATCGACTCGCCGGAGCGGATGCGCGCCTGGATCTCGCGCGGCCGCATCTGGGCCTCACCCGACTCGATCTGCATCTGGCCGAGGCGCGCGAGGTCACCGCGCAGGGCCGCCCGAAGGCGCTCGTCAGCGGGGAGCGTGAAGCGCTCGCCGCGGTTTTCGGGGTCCTCGAGGATGACGGACTTGCCGTCCTCGTCGAGCCCGATGACTCGCAGCGCTCGCATCGTGGCCTCCCTGAATGTGCACCTCGCCAGCGAAGAACGTTAGGACAACGAGCCGCCAAGAGGTGGGAGACTCGCCGATATCTTTACGTGATCTTGCCAGTTCACGGGCCCTGCCGCACGCCGGTTTCCGGAAGGTTCACCTGGACCACCAGCCCGCCTCCCCCGTTCGGGCGAGCTTTCACCGATCCCTGATGAGCCCTCGCCACCGACTGCACGATCGACAGCCCGAGGCCCGATCCGGCGGTCCCCGTGCGGTCGCGAAGACGTCGAAAGGGCTCGAACAAACCGGGTACCGCCTGCGCAGGCACGGTGGGACCGGTGTTCGCGATGACGAGTTGTCGATCAAGCCGCACGGTGACCGAGCCTCCCGGCTCGTTGTAGAGGACCGCATTGCGCAACAGGTTGCCGACGAGCTGGGCAAGTAGGACGGGATCGCCCTCGACCAGATACCTGCGCGACTCGATTGCAAACGTGACTTTTTTCTCCGCCGCCAACGCCGCGCAGGACCTGATTTCGTCGTCG
>JASLAV010001032.1 GCA_030146905.1 Lentzea sp.
GTCGTGAGGTCGAAGGTGAACTCACGGCCGTTCCACGCGTAGTCCTCGACGAGCGCGAAGTGGTAGGTCGTGCCGGCCTTCACCGGGAACACGTCGACGGAGAACCCGGTGTTGTAGGTGCAGGCACCCGGCACGAGCGCGAGCGCACCGCGGTCGCCGGTGTACACGCCGATGGCGGGTCCGCCGGAGGAGGAGACGCGCAGGAATCCGTCCTCCTGCGCGGTGTAGCGCGTCCACACGGTCGACTCGCCCCAGTAATGGCACGCGGTCGGGTCGTCGGTGGACTTGGTGGCTCCGACGGTGCTGATCTTCGTGCTGAACGGCAGCGCGGTGATCGTCGTGGCGTTGCCGAAGTCGTCGTTCGCGGGCGGGCCGGCGGCGAGAGCGACGCCGGGCAGCAGGGCGGTCGCCAGCGCGGCCGCCATCGTGGCGATGAACGTTCTCTTCATGATGTCCCCCAGTCAGTTCATGGCCGAGTTGGCCACGGCGGCCGGACGCACGGTCGTGGCGATCGAGATGACCTCGTTGTCCAGCGCGCGGGCGTCCTGCACGGGGTACTGGAGCGACGTCACGGCGCGGAAGGCCACCTTCCCCATCGCCGCGTCCTCGTGGGTGAAGGTGTAGGAGAACGGGAACTGCACCTTGCGCGTCGGGTGCGCGGCCACGTCGAGCGTCAGCTTCCCGACCTCGTTCCACGACGAGCCGTTGGACCGGTAGAGCGTCACGGTCGTCTTCTCCAGGTACCGCGTGTTCGCGACGTGCACCGTGATCGGCTTGCTCTCGCCCGTTCGCGCGGACGTCGGGACGACGAACTTCGTGATGCCCACGTCGTGGGTCTCGATCTTGATCTCACCGGTGACGGTGGCGGTGCGGCCGTCGTCCGAGGTCGCCTTCATCGTCACCTGGTAGGTGCCGTCGGCCTGGTAGCGGTGGGACACCGAACCCTTCTGCGCGGGCAGCGTCGTGCCGTCGCCGAAGTTCCACTCCGCGGTGAGCGCGCCGTCGGCGGAGTTGTTCGAGCCGGGGTGGAGCACCACGTCGCTGTAGACCGTGTTCCCGTTGCCGCTGAGGCCCATGTAGGGCCGCAGGGGTGGTGCCTCGGTCAGGCTCACCGAGATCGGCTGGTAGTTGCGGTGCGCGGCGGTGAAGCGCAGGTAGTAGGTCGTGCCGGGAGTGGCCCGGAAGACAGCGCCCTGCCAGGTGTTGCCGTCGGCGCAGGCGACCTGGGTGAGCGCGGCGATGTCGCCGCCGGTGTACACCGTGACGGCCGCCGTGCTGCCCTGGACCCTCGGCACCACGGACAGCGCCTCTGACGGGGCCGTGTAGGAGTACCAGACCGACGGCCGCTGCTCTTCGTGCACACAGGTCGACTCGGGTTCGTCGGCCTCGAACGACGCCACGGTCACGTCCGGCTGCGCGGTGAACGGCAGCGTGACGGGCTGGGCTTGGGCGAAGTCGTCGTTGGGCGCCGGGGCGACCCGGTCGAGCGCGAACCTCAGCGTGCCGCCGTAGCCGCCGGCGGCGAAGTGGTAGGTGGTGCCGGCCTTGGCCGGGAACGTGATCGGCGACGAGGCACCGGTGCTGCACGCCTCGTCCACGCCGCGCAGCTCACCGCGCAGGCCCGTGTTGGCCGACATGATCATGCTCTGGCTGCTGCCCGCGGTCGTGGCGCGCAGCAGCACGTCCTCGGTGGGCGTGTAGGAGTACCAGACCGAGCGGTCGACGGAGGTCTGGCACCAGTACGGGTCGTCCGGTGCCCTCGTCGCGCCGGTGAGGTCCTGCTCATCGCTGAACGGCAGTGCCGTGACCTCTGTGGACGTGGAGAAGTCGTCATTGGACGGTGGTGCCGCGTGTGCCACACCCGGCACCAGCACCCCCACCAGCACGGCGGCCGCGACCGCCAGAGATCTTGCAGAAGGCATGCGAAATTTCCCCCAAAGCCCCAGATCCCCGGCCTCCGATGGCCAGGGCTACCCCGGCCTTCAATCGCAACGGGCGAGGTGTTCGTTGCACACCTCGCCCGAATTGCGCCATCCGGCCTACTACCTCTGCATGGCCGTCACGTCCGCCGCCCACCGCCACGGCTCGGTGGTGCCGCCGGGCAGCGAGTTGAAGTACTCCCACCCGGCCACACCGCCGAAGTCGCCGTACTTGGTCTTCAGCGACGTCACGGTGCTACGCAGCGTCGTCATGTTCACGTAGCCCGAACCACCGTTGGCCGAGTTGGTGAGCGTGCCCAGCACGACCTTGTTCGCGGGGATGACCCGCCGGTTGACGATCTGGTCGTAGTTGGCGGTGCTGCCCGCGTTGCCCCAGCCGTTGTAGAACTGGCCGTTGAACCAGGCGATCTTCGAGCCGTGGCTGCGGTACAGCTCCTCGTAGTTGAAGCCGGAGAGGTTGCCGCCGCCCCACAACGCCGACGCGACCGGCGAGAGGGTGACGATGAAGTTCGCGCCGAAGTCGGCCTTGAGCTGGTCGATCACGCGCCGGATGCCCGCGATCGACATCCGTTCCTCGACGTCCAGGTCGACGCCGTTGAGCCGGTAGGTCCGGATCATGTCGCGCAGCAGCGGGTAGTAGTCGTTGAACTGGGTGTCGAGGCGTTGGAACGAGCCCTGTGCGGCGCCGCCGACCATGCCGATCACGTTGACGCCACGGGCCTGCATCGCGGCGAGGTCCTGCCACATCTGCGTGTACCGCGAGTGCGACGGCGGGTGGTCGTTGAGGTGGACGATCCTGTTGTCGTTCAGGTGGATCGCGGCCACCAGCACGTCCGTGACGCCGGTGTTGCGGTCCACCAGCGGCTTGGGCGAGACGTAGGTGCCGGTCGCGCCGTTGCTGTACTGGGTCTGGTAGTAGACGACGGTTCGCTTCTGGGTGGCGGCCTGTGCCGGTGGCGCGGCCAGCGCCACCAGCAGCAGGGCCAGGAACAGCTTCTTCATGCGCTACCTCGTGAGTCGCAGGGTGATCACTTGGAACGGGCGCAGCACCACCTCGGCCGTCGCGTCGGCCAGGGGACGTTCGAGCAGGTCGGTCTCCTGGATTCCGGTGTGGGAGAAGGAGGTGCTGATCGAGGCGCGGGCACGACCGCCGTGCGCCTCGTAGAGCCGGACGACCACGTCGCCCGACCGGTCGTCGGCCAGCTTCACGGCCTCGACCCTGACCGCGGGGTTGTCCGTGCGCACCAGCGGTTCCGGTGCCACGGAGCCGCGGACCGACCGCGGCGGCAGGTTGATGCGGTAACCGGCGTCGATGGCCGCGGGCAGGTCACCGACGACCAGGGCGTAGCGGAAGCGGTGCTCGCCCTGGTCGGTCTCGGGGTCGGGGAACCTCGGTGCGCGCAGCAGGGACAGGCGCACGGTCGTGGTGGTTCCGCCGTCGTCACGGGTGGTGCGGGTGACCTCGTGGCCGTAGGTCGAGTCGTTCACCACGGCCACGCCGTAGCCGGGCTCGCCGACGTGCAGGAAGCGGTGGGCGCAGATCTCGAACTTCGCCGCCTCCCACGAGGTGTTGGTGTGCACCGGGCGGTGCAGGTGGCCGAACTGGGTCTCCGCCGTCGACACCTCGGCGCGCAGGTCGAGCGGGAACGCGATCTTCAGCAGCTTCTCGCGTTCCTGCCAGTCGACCTCGGTCTCGAAGTCGACCTGCTTCGCGCCCTCGCGCAGCCGGATGGTCTGGGTGAGGACCGAGTCGCCGAACTTCGCCCGCACGACCACGCCGTCAGGGGAGTCGACGCGCTCGGACGGGGTCAGGTCGGCCTTCCAGTTGCGGTAGAACGGGTCGATGTCCCATGCGTCCCACTGGTTCGGGTTGTCGCGGTGCAGCTGCGGCATGCCGGCGAACCCGTGCGGTGGCAGGACTTCGCGGTCGGCCTCCAGGTCGAGGATCGACGTCACGATGCCGTCGGCGTCGATCGTGACGCGGAGGCGGCCGTTGTCGAGGATGCCGTCCACGGGTGCGAGGAACGGGCGAGGGGCGTCGCCGCCGAGCACGTCGAACGTGAGCTCGTCCTCGCCATCGCCCTTGATCGCGTCGATGGCACGGGCCGTGAGCTCCTTCAGCTCCGTCGCGACGCGCGCGTAGGTGGCCTCGGCCTCGCGGTGCACCCAGGCGATCGAGCTGCCGGGCAGGATGTCGTGGAACTGGTGCAGCAGCACGGTCTTCCACAGGCGGTCGAGGTCCTCGTACGGGTACTCGTGGCCCTGCAGGGCCGCCGCGGTCGCCCAGTGCTCCGCCTCGCGCAGCAGGTGTTCGCTGCGGCGGTTGCCCTGCTTGGTCTTGGCCTGGGTGGTGTAGGTGGCGCGGTGCTTCTCCAGGTACAGCTCGCCCGCCCACACCGGCGCGTCCGGGTACTCGTCCTGCGCGGCCTGGAAGAAGTCGCGCGGCGGCTCCACGCGCACGGTCGGCGAGCCTTCGAGGTCCGCGACGCGGTGCGCGGTCTCCATCATCTCGCGGGTGGGGCCGCCACCGCCGTCGCCGTAGCCGAACGGCACGAGCGACCGGGAAGCCTTGGCGTGCTCGGCGAACTGCCGCGACGCCCGCGCCAGCTCCTCACCGGAGAGCGACGAGTTGTAGGTGTCGACGGGCGGGAAGTGCGTGAAGATCCGCGTGCCGTCGATGCCCTCCCACCAGAAGGTGTGGTGCGGGAACTTGTTGATCTGGTTCCACGACAGCTTCTGGGTGAGGAACCACCGCGAGCCGGACAGCTTGATCAGCTGGGGGAGTGCGGCGCTGTAGCCGAACGAGTCCGGCAGCCACACCTCCTCGGTCTCCACGCCGAAGTTGTCCAGGAAGAAGCGCTTGCCGTGCACGAGCTGGCGTGCCATCGCCTCGCCGCCGGGCATGTTCGTGTCCGACTCGACCCACATGCCGCCGACCGGCACGAACTGGCCGGTGCGGACCTTCTCGCGGACCCGGTCCCACACGTGCGGGTGGTGCTCCTTCATCCACGCGTACTGCTGCGCCTGCGAGCACGCGAAGTAGAAGTCGGGGTAGGAGTCCATCAGCTCGGTGACGTTGGAGAACGTGCGCGCGCACTTGCGGACGGTCTCCCGCAACGGCCACAGCCACGCGGAGTCGATGTGCGCGTGGCCGATCGCGGACACCCGGTGGGCGGAGGCGCTGGCGGGCAACGACAGCACGTGTTCCAGCTCGGCGCGGGCGAGGTCGGCGGTGGCGGCGACCTCGTTGAGGTCGAGCGCGTCCATCGCCCTGTCGAGCGCGTGCAGGATCTTGTGCCGGCGCGGGTCGTGGTCCTGCAGCTCCCTCATGAGCGACTGCAGCACCTCGATGTCGAGCATCAGGTGCCAGACCTGCGGCTGGAACACCGCGAGCTCGGCCTTGAGGATCTTGTACAACGGCTCGGTGCCCGCAGTGGCCTTGTCGCCCAGCGGGGTCGGCAGGAACGGGTGGAAGTCGAGGATCGTGGGGTTGCCCGCGGCTTCGAGGTAGAAGAGGACCTCGCGGCCGTCGACGGGTAGGTAGGTGTTGCGCGGCTCGATGCCCTTGATGGGCTCACCTGCGGCGTTGTAGGCGAGGCCTTCCGCCTGGAAGCCGGGGCCGGGGTGGGTGAAGCCGAGGTCCAGCACGACCTCGACCTGCTTGCCCTCCCACTCCTGCGGGACGCTGCCGGTCAGCCGGAACCAGCTGGTGCTCCACGGCGCGCCCCAGGCGTCACCGACGCTCGCCGGCTCGTAGGTGGCGGTGAGCGCTTCGGCGACCGGGACGGGTTCGTCAGGAACGGTCCACACGGCGAGCTCCAGCGGTGCGGTCTCGCCGTAGACCGCGGGGCGGATGCGTTCCTTCAGCGTGCGGTTGAGTCGTTCTTCCAGCAGCGCGCGTTCGTCGTGCACAGTTTTCAACCCCTTTTGGTTCATCCCCGCGCAATCGAGGCCCGCACGCCGTCGCGCGCGAGAGACATCCACTCTTCGAAGAAAGCGCCACCCGGACCCCACGAGGGCCGTTCGCCGTGCAGCTTGATCGGCGTGCGCGCGGCCGGCGCCGGTTCTGCCTCGCGCACGATCCTCGCGACCGCCTCCCCGAGCGGCTTGACCTTGCGTTCCGTCGTCAGCAACCCCAACTCGTACTCGCGTTCGGGGAAGTCCACCAGCGCACGGTCGACGTCGTGCGAGCACCACCACGTGACACCCCACAGGTTCGAGCAGGTCAAGACGTTCGCAAGCGTTTGCTCGGCGAACTCGGGAGCCTGCTCGGCGCTGATCTCGGGCTGGGCGGCGCCGACCTCCTGCAGCCACACCGGCCGTTCCGGGTCCTTCGCGTGCGCCTTCGCCAGTTCGACGAGGTACTCGGCGTGGTGGACGCTCTCGGGCGAGAGAGGGCCGTAGCGCTGCGCGGTGCCGTTGAAGACCCACGAGTGCACGGTCGTCATCGCGCCCTTGTTGGCCGCGTGCTCGGGCAGGAACGAGTGTTCGCTCTCGTACCAGACGGCGTCGTACTCGGAGTGGACGTGCGGGAGACCTGGTGCGGACTCGTCGCACTCCGCGAGCAGCGTGTCGATCCACTCACCGGCCTGGTCCGGCGTGCACGGGTTCGACTCGGTGAGCAGGTTGACCTCGTTGCCGAGGGTGAAGCCGAGGAAGTTCGGTTTTTCGCGGAGCGCCTCGGCGAGCGTGCGGACGTAGAACCGCTGGCCGCTGATCACGTCGCGGTCGGTGAAGATGTTGCGGCGGTGCCAGGTCTGCACCCACGACGGGTAGAAGTCGAAGCTCGACAGGTGGCCCTGCAGCACGTCGACCTGCACGTCCAGGCCGGTTTCGCGGGCGGCGTCGAGCATCTGCGACAGCTGTTCGACGGCCTGGGGGCGGACCAGGCCGCGGTTGGGCTGGAACACCGGCCACAGCGGGAAGACCCGCACGTGGTCGAGCCCGAGGCCCGAGATGGACTCGAAGTCGGCTTTGACGTCGTCGATGGAGAAGTCGAGCCAGTGGTGGAACCAGCCGGCCGACGGGGTGTAGTTCACGCCGAAACGCACAGATTCATCCCTTGATCGCGCCTTCTCCGACACCGCGGAAGAAGTGCTTCTGCAGCAACAGGAACAGCAGGATCAGCGGCAGGACGGCGATGATCGTGCCCGCCGCCACCAGCCGCTGGTTCTGCACGAACGTGCCCTGGAGGTACGCCAGGCCGATGGTGAGCGTGTACTTCTCCTGGTCGCTCAGCACCACGAGCGGCCACAGGAAGTCGTCCCAGCTGAACATGAACGAGAACAGCGCGACCACGACGAGCGTGCCCTTCACCGACGGCAGCGCGAGGCGGGTGAAGCGCTGCCAGGCGTTGGCGCCGTCGATGACCGCGGCTTCCTCGACTTCGGCGGGGAGTGCGAGGAAGGCGTTGCGCAGCAACAGGACGTTGAGCGCGGCGATCGAGCCGGGCAGCACGACCGCGGTGAGCGTGTTGGTGAGGCCGAGTCCGCGCATCACCAGGAACAGCGAGATCAGGATCGCCTCGAACGGCACCAGGATGCTGCTGGCGAAGATGACCGCGGCGAGCTTGCGGCCGCGGAACTTCAACCGCGCCAGCGCATAACCCGCCATGGCCGCGCCCAGGCAGTTGGTGACGACGTTGACGCTCGCGACCCCGAGCGAGTTGAGCGCGAACGACCAGACCGGCACCACGTCGGCGACGGCCGCGTAGTTGCCGAAGGTCGGGTCGTCGGGGATGAAGTCGGGGACGAAGACGTCCTCGTTCGGCCCCTTGATGCTGGTCGAGAACTGCCACAGGAACGGGCCGATGCTGATCGCGAGGATGCCCAGCAGCCCGAGGTAGCGCAGCGCCAGGTAGAGGTGGGCGGGCTTCACAGCTGGTCCTCCCTGCGGTTGAGCCTGAGGGTGACCAGCAGCAGGCCGAGCAGGATCACGAACAGCACCAGGCTCAGCGCCGACGCGTACCCGACCTCACCGGTGAGCCCGCGGCCGACCGACTGGATGAGCAGCACCATCGTGGTGCTCGCGCCGCCGGGTCCGCCGGTGCCGCCCGACAGCAGGTAGATCTCGGAGAACACGCGGAACCCGTTGACCGCGCTGAGCGCCGCGATGAGCACCATCGTCGGCCGCAGGGCGGGCACGGTGACCGACCAGAACCTCCTGACCGGTCCCGCGCCGTCGACCATCGCGGCCTCGTGCAGGTCCTTGGGCACGTTCGCGAGCGCGGCCAGGTAGATCACCATGTAGTAGCCCAGGCCGCGCCACACCGTCACCACCATCGAGCTGACCAGCAGCAGCGTCGAGTCGGTCAGGAACCCGATCCTGGTGCCGCCCAGCGCCTCCACGACGTTGTTGACCAGGCCGCGGCTGTCGAGCAGCCACGTCCAGATGAGACCGACCACGACCGCGGACGCGATCACCGGCGTGAAGAACGCCGTGCGGAAGATCCCGATGCCCGGCACCACCTTCTGCGCGAGCAGCGCGATCAGCAGCGGCAACAGCACCAGCGGCGGCACGACGCACACCATGTAGAGCAGGCTGTTGCGCGCCGCGATCCAGAACTTGGGGTCCTGGGCCATCCGCACGAAGTTGTCGGCACCGGTGAACCGGCCGCCGCCCAGCGCGCTCGCGTCGGTGAACGCGAGCACGACCATGTTCAGGAACGGGAAGATCGTGAACATGAGGCAGACGGCCAGTCCTGGCAACAGGAACAGCCACGGCGTGTACGGGCGATGGGTCATCGGTTCACTTCAGGAGTCGGTTGCACTCGTCGACGGCGGCGTCCAAGGCCTGCTTCGGCGACTTCTTGCCCAGCATCACGTCGGCCAGCTGCTGCAGGAGCGCCTCGCGCATCTGGTCGCTGAACTGCACCGGCGTGTAGTTCACCGCGGTCTTGAGCTGCTTGGCCGCCGCGACCCGCACGCGGGCCTCGTCGGTGCCGTCCTCGGTGGTGAAGTACGGGTCGTCGCCGCCCTTGGTGGTGGACGGGAAGATCGACGCGAGCTTCGCGAACTTCACCTGGTTCTCGGCGTTGGTGAGGAACCGGCCGAACGCGAGCGCCGTCGCCTGGTTCTTGCTGCTCTTCGGCACGCTGACGCCGTGCAGGAACATGTTGGCGCTGCCCGTGTTCGTGATGGGCGTGGAGATGCCGATGTTCGCGTAGAGGCTGGGCGCGTCGGTCTTGAACTTGCCGAGGTCGTACGCGCTGCCGGGGTTGAGCGCGGTCTGCTGCGCCATGAACTTGGCGCCGGCGCCGGTGTAGTTCTGCGTGAGCGCCTCCGGGATGAGCGCGCCCGCGTCGTACATGCGCTTGTAGCTCTCGACGAACTCGACGCCCTTGGGCTCGTTGAAGGTGAACTTGTCGTTCTCGAACAGCTTCACGCCGTACAGGCCGAAGTCGGCGATGCTCGGGGTCTGGCCGAGGATCGCGATCTTCTTCCCGGCGAGCTTGAGCGCCTGCTCCTCGAGCTCCTTGAAGTTCGTGGGCGGCTTGTTCGGATCCAGCCCCGCCTGCTGGAACAGGGCCTTGTTGTAGAAGATCGGACCTGTGTTGAGGTACCAGGGGAAGCCGTAGCAGCCGCCCTTGCCGGGGATCTCGAACGCCTGCCACGCGTTGGCCAGGTACTCGGGCTTCGCGTCCTTGACCGACTCGTCCAGGTCGACGAGCTGGCCCGCCTTGGCGAGCGGGAAGCTCAGGTCCGGCGGCACGTTGATGACGTCGGGCAGGCTGCCCGCGCTCGCGTCGGCCATGACCTTGGCCAGGTACCCGTCAGCGGGCTGGTCGACCCACTTCACCGTGGTGCCCTGGTGCTGCTTCTGGAACGCGTCGACGACACCGTTGACGTAGTCGGTGTACTTGGGTTTGAGCGACCACGTCTGGAACGTGATCTCGCCGGTCACCTGGCCACCCGCCGTGGAGCTGCCGCCGCTCGTGCCGGACAGACCGCAGCCCGCGACAGGTACCGCCACCAGGCCCGCGAGGAACGTGCGCCTCTTCATTGACACCCACCTCCTTGGTCGCGGACCCTAGCTAAACCGGTTTACCTCCGGCTAGCCTCCGACCGTCTTGTTGTCTCCTTTCGGACAGAGCGGGGTGTTGTGAGAAGGCCGACGATCAAGGACATCGCGGCTGCCGCCGGGGTGTCCAAGGGAGCCGTGTCCTTGGCGCTGAACGGCCGGTCCGGGGTGTCGGAGTCGACCCGTGAGCGTGTCTTGGCCGTCGCTTCTTCGTTGGGCTACCGGCCGTCCGTCACCGCTCGGGCACTGTCGTCGGCGTCCGCCGACGCGGTCGGGCTGGTGCTGGTTCGGCCGCCTCGGGCTCTCGGTGATGAGGCGTTCTTCTTCCAGCTGATCGCCGGGATGCAGTCGGAGATGTCCTCGGCTTTGTTGTTGCAGGTGGTGGCGTCTCGGTCGGACGAGATCGAGTTGTACCGGCGGTGGTGGGCCGAGCATCGGGTCGACGGGGTCTTCCTGGTGGATCTGCTGGTTTCGGATCCACGGGTGGAGCTGATGTCTGCTCTTGGGCTGCCGGCCGTTGTCGTTGGCGGGGCTGGGCATCATGGTGCTCTGGCGTCTGTCTGGGCTGATGACTACGCGGCCATGACGTCTGTGGTGGAGTACCTGAAGTCGTTGGGGCATCAAAGGATTGCCCGGGTTACCGGGTTGTCTTCGTTGTTGCACACCGTTCGGCGGGATCAGGCGTTCTTGGCGTCTGTTGTGGACGGTGTGATCGTTTCTGGGGATTACACGGCTGAGGCCGGGGCTGCTGCTACCCGGTCGCTGTTGGGTGCCGGGGTTCCGCCTACCGCGATCGTTTACGACAACGATGTTATGGCTGTTGCCGGGGCCGAGGTTGCTGCTTCGCTTGGGGTTGCCGTGCCGTCGGAGTTGTCGATCGTTGCTTGGGACGACTCGGTTCTGTGCCAGCACGGGCGGTTGACCGCGTTGTCCCGGGACACGTTCGCTTTTGGGGCTCGGGCTGCTCGGGCCCTGTTGGCTGTTGTGGGTGGGGCTTCGCCCAGTGATGTTGAGGATGTTCTGCCCGAGTTGGTGGTTCGGGGGTCGTCTGGGATTGCGCCGGTTGGGTAGGTCGGTCGCGTTCGGCGGTCTCGTTCCTGTTTCGAGCGCGGGGCTCTGCCCCGGACCCCGTCAGCTGATCAAGGACCGGCCAGCGCCGCACGCGGGTTGATGGCACGCCTGTTGGTTTGGGCGGCGGCGCGTTGCGTTGGTTGGTTGCGTTCGGTGTGGGGTGGTCCCGTCACGAGCAGCGCACGAGGCAAAACGCATCAGCACTGGC
>JASLAV010001050.1 GCA_030146905.1 Lentzea sp.
GGCAACGACGACACCGCCAGCCCGGCCCGTTCCCACGCCGCCACCAGGTCGGACGCGCCCAGGCCGGTGCCGGTGATGGCGCGGTGGATCGGCCCGACCCGCAGGCCCGGTCCCGACGTGATGAGCGCCAGCAGGCCGGACAGCCCGGCGGACCGCGCCGCGGCGACCCGGTGGTTGCCGTCCGCCACGAGCAACGGGTGCGCGCCCGCCGCGCCGAGGAACGCGTCCTGCCGCGCACCGGGCCCGACGATCCACACCCAGTGCCGCCGCCCGCCGGAGTCCACGAGGGACACGGCCGGCTCCTCGGTCATCCCCAGCACCAGCTCGGTCAGGCCGTCGTGAGGGGTGATCGGCACCAGCATCGCGGCGCTCGTCGCGATGCCCAGCGACGCGAGCACCTGGCCGCGTTCGGCGACGACGTCCGGGTAGACGTCCTCGGTGTGGGAGATGGCGTCCGGGTCGACCAGGCACAGCAGCCCGCACGCCGTCCCGTCCGGTCCGTCCACCCGGTACGGCGCGACGACGTCGGTGACCTCCCGGTAGGCCCGCCTGATGAGGGCCGCGAGCTCGGCTCGGGCGTGCGGCAGCGCGTCGAGCAACCCGGTGCCCGCGGCGAGGGCCGCAGGCGTGCGGTGGGGGTGCTGGACGGCCAGCAACGTGCCGTGCGGGGCCCTCGCGAGCGCCCCGATCACCTGGCCGGGGTCGGCGAACTCGTCGACGTCGGGGCCCGGCACGCGTTCGCGCACCACCCACCCGCGTCGCACCGGGCGTACTGGCGGAGACATCCACGTATCATGATCTGTGTGAACGTAGAGATCACGCCCCTGCCGGGTATCGGCACGCGCCAGGACTTCATGATCCGCGCCGGACGCCGTGTCGGCGTGATCACCTACCGGGACGGCAAGTTCGAGCTCATCGTCTCCAAGGCGAGCGATCCCGACTCCTGCTCGGCCTCGATACCCCTCTCACCGGAAGAGGCGAACACGCTCGCGGGCCTGCTCGGCGCACCGCAGCTCGTCGCCCACCTGCGCGAGGAGCACCGCGACATCGAGGGCATCACGACCCGCCAGCTGCCGGTCACCGCCTTCGCGAACCACACGCTCGGCGAGACGGCCCTGCGCACGAGGACCGGTGTGTCCATCGTGGCCGTGGTGCGCACGGGCAACGCCCACCCGTCGCCCGGCCCCGAGTTCCTCTTCGAGAACGGCGACCTCGCCGTCGTCGTCGGCACCGCGGAAGGCCTCGACGCCGCCGCCGAGATCCTCCACGGCGGTTAAGCACTGTGCATGAGACAACCATCGCCATCATCCAGCTCGGCGCGGTGTTCTTCGGTCTGGGACTCCTCGGCCGCGTCGCTCGGAAGGTGGGCATTTCGCCGATCCCTCTCTACCTCGTCGGCGGCCTCTGCTTCGGCGTGGGCGGGTTCGTCCCGCTGCACGGCATCGAGGAGTTCACGCACCTGGCCAGCGAGATCGGTGTGGTGCTGCTCCTGCTGCTGCTCGGTCTCGAGTACTCGGCCGCCGAGCTCACCACCGGCCTGAAGCGCTCGTGGATGGCGGGCGTGCTCGACCTGCTGCTCAACGCGGCGCCGGGCGCGATCGCGGCGTTGCTGCTGGGCTGGGGCCCCGTCGGCGCGCTGGCCATGGCCGGCGTCACCTACATCTCCTCGTCCGGCATCGTCGCGAAGGTCCTCGGCGACCTGGGCAGGCTGGGCAACCGCGAGACACCGGTCGTGCTGTCCGTGCTCGTCTTCGAGGACCTGGCGATGGCCGTGTACCTGCCGGTGCTCACCGCCGTGCTGTCGGGCGTGAGCTTCCTCGGCGGCCTCACGTCGGTCGGGATCTCGCTGCTCGCCATCACCGTGGTCCTCGTGGTGGCGCTGAAGTACGGCCGGTTCATCTCGGCCATCGTGGACAGTCCCGACCACGAGGTGTTCCTGCTCAAGCTGCTCGGCTCGGCGTTGCTCGTGGCCGGTGTCGCGTCCCAGCTGCAGGTGTCGGCGGCGGTCGGCGCGTTCCTGCTCGGCATCGCGATCTCCGGCTCGACGGCGGAGAACGCGGCACGCCTGCTGGAGCCGTTGCGCGACCTGTTCGCCGCGATGTTCTTCGTCGTCTTCGGCCTCAACACCGACCCCCGCACGATCCCGCCCGTCCTCGCGATCGCGGTGGCGCTGGCGGTGGTCACGACCGCGACGAAGATCATCACCGGCTGGTGGGCGGCGCGACGGCAGGGCATCGGCAAGATGGGACGCATGCGCGCGGGCGTGGCGCTGGTGGCGCGTGGGGAGTTCTCCATCGTCATCGCCGGCCTGGCCGTGGCGTCCGGTCAGGTGAACGACCGGCTGGCGGCGCTGGCCACCGCCTACGTGCTGCTGATGGCGATCCTCGGGCCCATCGCGGCCAAGTACGTTGAGCCAATCGGTGAATTCTTCCAACGCAGAAGGCAGATGGCCTGAAACGAGTGGCCCGGTGTGACGACTCTCTAGTGAGGGCTAGACGGAGAGTAGGGGCGAAACGTCATGACCGAACCCGCGGAAGTGGAGACCACCGGCCGGTTCCTGGTGCTGCTGCAGGAGGACGCCGTCGAGGAAGGGCTGGCCGAGCTCGGCGCGATCGCCGGGTTCGACCCGAACACCGGCGAACTCGACTCGGACACCCTGCAGGTGTTCCCCGAGCTCGGCGTCGCGGTGGTGTCAGGGGACCCGAACCTGCTGGCGGGGCTGAACGGCGCCGCCGAGCGCCCGGGCCCGGTGCAGATCGTCGAACCGGAACGCGTCGTGCGCGTGTTCGCGGCACCGGCGGAGGGCGACGTCGAACCGGCGGCTGACGAGTCGGTGACGACCTGGGGCCTGCAGGCGGTCGGCGCGGACGTCAGCACGGCCACCGGCAAGGGCGTCAAGGTCGCCGTGCTGGACACCGGCTGGGAGCAGAACCACCCGGACTTCGCGGGCCGCGCGATCACCACGAAGTCGTTCATCGCCGGCGAGGACGTGCAGGACGGCCACGGCCACGGCACGCACTGCATCGGCACGTCCTGCGGCCCGCGCAAGCCGTCCACGCCGCCCGGCTACGGCGTCGCGCACGAGGCGGAGATCTTCGCGGGCAAGGTCCTGTCGAACGCGGGTTCCGGCTCCGACGGAGGCATCCTCGCGGGCATCGACTGGGCGGTGGCCAACGGCTGCGCGATCATCTCGATGTCGCTGGGCGCCGACGTCCCGGCCGGCACGCCGTACTCGCAGATCTACGAGACCGTGGCCCAGCGCGCGATGGCCAAGGGCACGCTGATCATCGCCGCGGCGGGCAACGCCTCCTCCCGACCGGCCCGCGTGGCGCCGGTGGGCCACCCGGCCCGCTGCCCCAGCATCATCGCGGTGGCGGCCATCGACGTGAACAGGGCCATCGCCTCGTTCTCGTCGGGCACGGCGGACAAGATCGGCCAGATCGACCTGGCGGCCCCCGGCGTCGACGTCCACTCGTCGTTCAAGCTGCCGGACAAGTACCGCCGCCTGCGCGG
>JASLAV010001054.1 GCA_030146905.1 Lentzea sp.
CCGGCAGTTCAGGGAACGCTTCCCGAAGGCCAGGCTCGACCCCGACGTGCTGTTCGTCGACGACGGCGACATCATCACGAGCGCCGGCACGGCCGCGGGCATCGACGCGTGCCTGCACCTGGTCCGCAGGGAGCTCGGCACCAAGATCGCCAACATCATCGCGCGCAGGATGGTCGTGGCACCGCAACGCGACGGCGGTCAGCGGCAGTTCGTGGAGCTCCCGATCCCGGAGTGCAGCTCCGACAGCCTCGAACCGGTGCTGGAGCAGGTGCTCGGCACGATCGCGGACAACCACACGGTGGCGTCCATGGCGAAGCTCGCCGTGATGTCCGAGCGGACGTTCGCGCGCCGGTTCGTCTCGGAGACCGGCACCACCCCGAACAAGTGGCTGTCGCTGCAGCGGGTGCTGCACGCGCGCAGGCTGCTGGAGGAGACCGACCTGGACGTCGACGCCGTCGCCGCCAGGTCAGGCTTCGGGACAGCCGCCCTGCTCCGGCACCACTTCCACCGGGTCGTCGGCGTCGCACCCAGCGACTACCGCCGCACATTCGCCTGTCGTTAGACGGGTGAAGATCTTCTCGGAGATCTCCCGCAGCGCCTCGACCTCGGCGTCGGTGAGCAGGTCGAACACGAGCTTGTGCACGGTCTCGGCGTGCGCGGGCGCGGCCGCCTCGATCGCGGACCGGCCCAGGTCCGTCAGCACGACGAACGACCCGCGCCCGTCGCTGCCGCAACTCTCCCTGCTCACCAATCCGCGCTTCTCCATTCGCGCGATGTGGTGTGAGATGCGACTCTTCTCCCAGTGCAACGACCGTGCGAGCTCCAGCACGCGCACGCGTTCCTCAGGCGTGTCGGTCAGCTGCACCAGCACCGCGAAGTCCGCCATGGAGATCTCGGAGTCAGCCGACATCTGCCTGCTCAGATGCGCATTCAGCTCCCCCTGCATGCGGACGTAGGCGCGCCACGCCCGCTGCTGCTCAGGTTCCAACCATCGTGTCACCGGTTCAGCATACGGGAATAGTTGACACATCATCCAGGTTGCGGCAAGGTGGATGACACTTCAACCAAATCGCTCAACCGAAGGACTGACCACCATGACCACCGCCACCAACCTCTCCGAACTGACCGGCGACTACGTCATCGACGCCTCACACTCCCGCATCGGTTTCGTCGCCCGCCACGCGATGGTCACCAAGGTTCGTGGTGCGTTCAACGAGTTCGACGGCAAGATCACGATCGACGGTGACAAGCCGGAGAACACCACCGCGCAGGTGACCCTGAAGGCCGCGAGCATCGACACCCGCAACGCGCAGCGCGACGGTCACCTGACCACCAACGAGTTCCTCGACGTCGAGACCTACCCGGAGATCACCTTCGTGTCGACCTCCGCGAAGCAGGTCGACGACGGCAACTTCGAGATCACCGGTGACCTCACCATCAAGGACGTCACCAAGAACATCACCATCCCCTTCGCCTTCGAGGGCGTGGCCGTCGACCCGTTCGGCAACACCCGCGTGGGCTTCGAGGGCTCGCACACCATCAACCGCAAGGAGTACGGCGTCAGCTGGAACGCGGCGCTCGAGGCCGGCGGCGTCCTGGTGAGCGAGAAGGTCGTCCTCGAGTTCGAGATCTCGGCGATCAAGCAGGCCTGACGACGGCCACAGGGCACGGGGCGTGGTGGACCAGGGCCTGCGAGGTAGACCCGAGCAGCATCCCGGCGAACCCGCCGCGCCCCCGTGAACCGACCACCAGGAGACCGGCCCGTTCCCCGAGCCCCAGCAGCGACGGGATGGGCCGCTCCCCTGTCACGACCTGCTCCACCGCGACGTCCGGGTACTTCTCCAGCCACCCGGACATCCGCGTGGTCAGCGACGACTGGTCATCGGCGAGCGCCATCGCCGCGACCAGCGGCACCCTCGACGCCGCCGCCTCCTCGAACCCGAAGGCGATGGCCGGGTCCGACTCCGGTGAGAGGTCGACGCCCACCACCACGGACCCATCCTGTTGCTGTGCCCGGTTTTTATGCCACCGCACCACTACTACGGGGCACGCACCGTGTTGTGCGAGCGCCACAGCCGTTGAGCCGATCAACGCTCCGGTGAACCCGCCCAGTCCGTGCGATCCCACCACCACCTCTCGTGCGCGTGCGGACTCCGCGATCAACACGGGCGTGGGGTGTTCCATGCGCAGGTCGTGCTCCACAGGTACGTCAGGCGCTTCGGCACGTGCGACAGCAACTGCCTGAGAGAGCCACATCCGTCCCTGGTCGTACATTGCCGACCGCAGCTCACGCGCCGACGAGATGACTTCGGGGTATCCGCGCGTCGGCAACGTGTACGCGTGCACCAGTCGCAACGACGCGGAATGCACGACGCAGTACCGCGCCGCCCACGCCACCGCGGCGAGCGCGGACGAGGAACCGTCGACCCCGACGACAACCGGAAGACCTCTCACCACACCAAAGTAGGCCCGATCGTCGTAGCGAGCCGCGTGCCGTTGGTCCCTTCGTGGCAGGGTCTTTGGGCTACCGTGGGCCGCATGGCGACGCGTGTGTTCCTCGTCGACGACCACGAGATCGTCCGCCGCGGCATCGCGGACCTGCTCGGCGAGGAGTCCGATCTCGAGGTGGTCGGCGACGCCGCGTCGGTCGCCGAGGCGCTGGCCAAGGTGCCGGGTGCCCAGGCCGACGTGGCGGTGCTCGACATCAGGCTGCCCGACGGCAACGGCATCGAGCTGTGCCGCGAGCTGCGCAGCCGGCTGCCCGGCCTGCAGTGCCTGATGCTGACGAGCTTCGCGGACGACGAGGCCCTGTTCGACGCGATCATGGCGGGCGCGTCCGGGTTCGTGCTCAAGCAGATCCTGGGCGCCGACCTGGTCAACGCCGTCCGCACCGTCGCGGCGGGACAGTCCCTCCTGGACGCACGCACGACCAGCGCGCTGCTGAACAGGATCCGCCGCGAACGCGAGGAGGGCGACCCGCTGCGCATGCTCAGCGAGCAGGAGCGCACGGTGCTCGACCTGATCGGCGAGGGCCTGACCAACAGGCAGATCGCCGAACGCATGTTCCTGGCGGAGAAGACGGTCAAGAACTACGTCTCGCACCTGCTGGCGAAGCTCGGCATGCAGCGCCGCACCCAGGCCGCGGTGTTCGCGTCGCAGTTC
>JASLAV010001080.1 GCA_030146905.1 Lentzea sp.
GATGTCGGTGGTCCACCACGGGATGCCGCTCAGCGCCACGTTCAGCCCCGCGCGGATCTGCCTGCCCAGCGAGTCGAACGTGGCAGGGATGTCGCCGGACCACAACGCCGCGCCGTAGCGCTGGCTGCCGGCCCACGCGGATCGGCAGAGCGTGATGATCTCGGTCTCGCCCTCGGCCCCCATGCCGTCGTAGAACGCCCGCGCGTTGTCCGCGGGGTAGGCGTTGATCACCTCCAGCCCGGGTCCGGCGTGGGTCAGCAGGTTCTGCGGTGTGCCGGGCCTGAGCTCCGGTTCGCAGGCGTCGAGCCACCAGACGCGAACGCCGTGCCGGTAGTAGTTCTCCCTGACCTGGTCCCAGACGAACGCGCGGGCCTCCGGGTTCGACGGGTCGTAGAACGAGACGCCGACGTCCTCGGCGACGCCCTTGTCCGGCCAGTCGGCGTGCACCGGCGGCCCCTGTTCGGTGGCGAGGAACAGGCCGCGGTCCAGCATCGTCCGGTAGTGCTCCGACAACGGGCTGACCGACGGCCACACCGAGACCATCAGCCTGACGCCGAGCTCCTCCAGCTCCCGCACGGCCGCGGCGGGGTCCGGCCACTCCGACGGGTCGAACCGCCACTCCCCGAGGTGCGTCCAGTGGAAGAAGTCGGCCACGATCACGGAGAGCGGCAGGTCGCGGCGGCGGTGCTCGCGGGCGACCTCCAGCAGTTCCTCCTGCGACCGGTAGCGCAGCTTGCTCTGCCAGAACCCCGCCGCCCACTCCGGAAGCCGCGGCGGATGTCCTGTGACACCGGCGTAGCGTTCGAGCACCTCCGCCGGGTGTCCCGCCGTGAACCAGTAGTCGATCTGCCGGGCGCTGTCGGAGACCCAGCGCGTCGCGGTGCGGCCGAGCTCGACCCTGCCGACCGCCGGTGTGTTCCACAGCAGGCCGTAGCCGCGGCTCGACACCAGCAGCGGGATGCTGACCTCGGCGTTGCGCTGCACCAGTTCGACGACCGCGCCCTTCTGGTCGAGCAGGCCGTGCTGGTGCTGGCCGAGGCCGAAGAAGCGCTCGCCGTCGTAGGAGCGGAAGTTCTGCTCGATGCGGTGGTAGCCGTTGCCGGTGGCGGTGAACAGGCGCGGTCCCGGCCACCAGAAGTGGATCGGCTCCTCCGCGAGCAGCTCCTCCTGCGTGTCCTCGCGGACGAACCGCACCACGCCGTCACCGAGCTCGACCCGCAGCGACCCGTTGACCAGCACCGCGGAGTCCGCGCCGATCTTGCACTCCGCCCGCCCCGGCGGCCGTTCCAGCAGAGCGCCCCTGATGCCGTCGCGCACGACCGACAGGCCAGCCCGCACGCGCACGCTGTCGGGTCCCCACGCCTCGACTCGCAGCACCTGGTGCCCCTCGCGCCACTCCAGGCCCTGGGCGATCTCACGGAACATGCCTCACCTCGTTCTCGTCGAAGCGTTTCGATGACGGGCCTGCCGACCAGGCCGGGGCCGGTCAGCGGGGTGCGGTGCTCGCGCGGACGAGGAGCCTGGGCGCCAGCAGGGTCAGCGGGGGCGTCTGCTGTCCGTTGAGGCGTGCGACGAGGAGTTCCATCGCCTGCCGCCCGAGCTCCTCGGCGGGCAGCTGCACGGACGTCAGCTGGAGCTGCTCGGCGTACTCGTCGGGGCAGATGGCCACGACCGCGACATCGTCGGGCACCTTGCGGCCCAACGCCCGCAGGCCCGCCGTGACCCAGCCCAGCGCGGCCTCGTTGTGCACGACGAGCGCGGTCATCGCCGGCTGCACGCGCAGCATGGCGCGCATGGACACCAGCACCGACTCGTAGTCGTCCTCCGCGGGCAGCGCCGTCGAGGCGATGCCCCTGCGCATGGCCGCCGCGCCGAATCCCGCCATCGTCCGCTGCGCGTACCCGGTGTTGCGCTGGTACACCACGCTCGGGGCGCCGAGGAACCCGACGTGGCGGTGGCCGAGGTCGGCGAGGTGGTCGACGCACCGCGCGCCCGCCGCCTCGAAGTCCAGGTCGACGCAGATGAGCCCCTTGACCGCCGCCGGCCGTCCGATGAGGACGGACGGTTGCGCCATCTGGCGCAGCAGCGGGACCCGGTCGTCGTCGAGCTCCACGTCCATGACCAGGAACCCGTCGGCCTGAGCGCTGCCGGCGACCCGCCGCAGGCCTTCCGCGCCCTGGTCGGCCGTCACCAGCAGCACGTCCATGTCGTGCCGCCGTGCCGTGGTGACCACCGCGGTCACGAACCGCATCAGCACGGGGAGGTGCACGCCGGGCCGCAGCGGCAGCACCAGCGCCACCACGTTCGCCCTGCTGCTCGCGAGCGCCCGCGCCCCGGCGTGCGGGTGGTAGCCCAGCAGCCGGATGCTCTCCCTGACCCTGGACCGGGTCTGCGGTGAGATCGACCGCTTGCCCGTCAGCACGTAGGAGACTGTGCTCGGCGCGACACCGGCATGCTTCGCCACGTCCGCGATGGTGACCACGCTGGCACCTCCGACTTCACGATCGACCGGCCTCGACAGCGGCGAGCCGGATGCCCGGCGAGCTGAACACGACGACGACGTCGTGCACCCCGGGATCCCAGTTCGCCGGTGCGCGGATGTCCTGCCACGCATAGGGATTTGGATCAGACGGCGCGGTGAAGGTGCACAGCACCCGGTCATCGGCTCTCAGCACGACCTCGCCACCACCACCGGCGAGCCGCGCGGTGCAGTGGGTGACCTTCTCCTCGACCAGCACGTCGCCGAACCGGATCCAGCCGCCCGCCTCGGTGCTCTGGACGACCGTGCCACTGCGCGCGGTCTCGTCCGAGAGGGTGATGCCGGCGCAGTCGTCGAAGAGCTCGGCGCGGAGGTGCCCGCCGCGCGTGCCGATCGTCTCGCCGATCACGAGGACCTCGGTCCTGGCCCGCGTCCACGGCCCGATCCACAGGTCGTGCAACGAGGTCTCGACCACCCGCCGGTCGCCGACGACGTCCCAGTGCCAGAAGTCCGCGCCGTTCACGGAGAACCGGACGACGCGGCTCTCCCCCGGCGCGAGCGGCACGCGTTCGAAGGCGAGCAGCCGGCGGGCGGGCTGGACGGTACGGGAGTCCCGCTGACTGCCGTAGAGCTGCACGACCTCGGCACCCGGCCGGTCGCCGGTGTTGGTGACCTCGACGGAGACCTCGACCGCCTCGTGCTGCCGCACCGAGGCCGACGAGGTGGTCAGGGAGCCGTAGGAGAACCTCGTGTAGCTCAGCCCGTGACCGAACTCGTAGAGCGGATCGCCCTCGAAGTAGAGGTACGTGGAGCGCGCCTTGATGATGTCGTAGTCGAGCAGATCGGGCAGCTGGTCCACGCCCCGGTACCAGGTCTGGGTGAGCCTGCCGGACGGTGTCACCTCACCGAGGAGCACCTCGGCCAGTGCGCGACCGAACTCCTGGCCGCCGTGCGACGACCACAGGATCGCGGGAACGTGCTCGTCCTCTTCCACCAACGCGTACGGGTAGCTGCTGACCACGACCAGCACGGTGCGCGGGTTGGCCTGCCTCACCGCGCGGACCAGCTCCGCCTGCGCCGGTGGCAGGTCGAGGTCCTCGCGGTCCTGGGTCTCGCGGCCGTTGATGTGCGGGTCGTTGCCCACCACGACGATAGCGACGTCCGCGGCCCCGGCGAGGGCGACGGCGTCGGCGACGCCGGACCGTTCGACCTCCAGCCGCCACCGCGTCGCGTCCGCCTCGTCCCGCACGAAGCCGCCCTCGACCAGGTACTGGCCGAGCACGACGTTGCGCAGCAGGCAGGTGCCGTCGTCGAAGCGGGTCAGCTCGAAGAGCTCGCGAACGTCCCAGCCGCCCGGCATCGTGCGTTCGGCGACCACCGCGCCCTCCGGCGTCGAGGCCAGGTAACGGCCGGTGGCGGCGCTGCGCAGCGTCACCACGCCCCTGCCCCACTCGGCCAGGTCGTAGACGTGCTCACCGCCCTCGGCGCTCAGCGTGATCCTGTCCAGGCCCTCGGTGAACGTCGTCTCTCCACTGTGGAGTGCCGAGAGGCCGGCCAGCGGCGTCACCGAGTACGGCAGGGTGCCGCAGTACCAGTCCTCGAACAGCACGTTCGCGTGCGTGCCGATGACCGCGAGCTTCCCGCCGGGCGCCAACGGCAGCAGCCCGTCGTTCTTGAGCAGCACGATCGACTGCCTGGCCGCCTCCAGCGCGAGCGCGCGGTGCTCGGGGGCGTCGACCACGTCCTCGGTGATGGCCGCGTACGGGTTGGCCTCCGGCGGGTCGAACTCCCCCAGCCGCATGCGCAGCGTCAGCAGGTGGCCGACGGCGCGGTCGACGTGGTCTTCGGTGATCAGCCCGTGTGCCAGCGCCTCGGTCACGTGAGCGGTGGTCGCCGCCGAGTCGGTGTCGTGGTCGGTGAAGCTGTCGATGCCCGCGCGCAGCATCTCGGCGTGCGCGGACACGTCGTCGGGGTGGTAGGCCTGCTGACCGGCCACGTTCGACGGCGCACCGGCGTCGCTGACGACCGCCACCTCGCCCCAGCCGCGCAGGTGTTCCCCGATGTGCGGCGTGAGGTGCGCGGGCCTGCCGTTGACGAGGTTGTAGGACGGCATGACCGCCACGGCCGCGCCCGCCTCGACCGGGCCGCGGAAGCACGGCAGTTCGTACTCGTGCAGCACGCGGGCCCGCAGCGCCGACGAGGTGGTGCACCTGTCGGTCTCGTTGTTGTAGCCGAGGAAGTGCTTCAGCGTCGGCGCGGTCTTGAGGTACACCGGGTGGTCGCCGCGCAGGCCGCTCGCGTACGCCGTGCCCATCACCGAGGTGAGCAGCGGGTCCTCGGAGTAGCCCTCCTCGTTGCGCCCCCAGCGGGGGTCGCGCAGCGGGTTGACCACCGGCGCCCACACGTTGAGGCCGTGCGCCACCGGGTCCTTGTGGTGGAAACCGCGCACCTCGGTGCCCGTCGCGTCGCCGACCGAGCGCACCAGCTCCGGGTTCCACGTGCTGGCCAGGCCGATCGCCTGCGGGAACACCGTCGCGCGGCCCAGCCACGCCACGCCGTGCAACGCCTCCGTGCCAGTGCGGAAGGCCCCGTTCCCGAGCCTCGGCA
>JASLAV010000734.1 GCA_030146905.1 Lentzea sp.
TCCGCGGGCTGGGTGCCGTAGAGGTGCGCGCCGATGATGTCCACGTTCGCCAGCGCGACGGGGTCGTTGAGGATGGGGTCGGAGAGGTTCTTGCGGTACTGGAACGACTCCGGGGCGATGACCCTGGTGGTGATCGTGCCCGCGTTCTCGCGCAGGAACCTGACGATCTCGCCGGAGGTCCACGCCGTCCATTCCTCGGCGTAGTCCGGCTCGTTCTGGACGGAGATCCCGTACAGGTTCACGCCGTTGGTCGCCATGAACGCGACGAAGTCGTTCAGGTGCTGCGCATAGGCGCCGTAGGAGTCGTAGCGCAGCCGCTTGCCCCCGGAGAAGGTCTCGGTCATCGAGGCGGGCGGGTTCCACGGCGAGGCGATGACCTTGGCCCCGAGCTCGACCGCGCGCCTGGCCGTGGCGACCTCGCGACTCCAGTTGGCCCGGTCCTCGTGGACGGGGATGCGCAGCACGGTGAACCCCAGCTGCCCCGCACCGTTGCCGAACGCGGTGTCGCGCTGGGTTGCGGTGAGATCGTTGATCCAGACGGTGTGGTTCATCCCGCCGAAGCCCAGGATCGTCTGCTGCACGTTCGACGGTTCGACGACCACCGAGGTGGCCGCGGCAGCGGGTGTCCCCGCCGCCAGCACCGGTAGCGCGGCGCCCGCCGCCAGCAGTGTCCGCCGGCGCAAGGGGTGCGAACCTGCGTGCTCAGACCGGTCCTGACGCGGTGTCATGGCATCTCCACAGAGTTGATCTCGCTCAGAGCCCGAACACCTCGGACGTCTGACGGGCGTGGCGGCGCGGCATGAACGAATCGTCCCGTTCCAGCCCCTCACCACTCATCGCGTGAGGACTAGACCTGGGAGCGCTCCCAGATTCAGTCCTAACAGTGCCGTGGCTCACAGTCAAGACAACCAGTGGTCCGATGTGTCGAGCGCTGCAGCGGTGACAGCGGACTCACCCGCACCAGGCACCAGCCGAGGAACGCGAGACCCAGCCACACGTAGCTGTTGCCGATCAGGTGCTGCCACCACGTCCACGCCAGTTCGCGGTCACCGGCCGACGGGAGGAGCCAGTGCGGGCCGGCCGCGAACACCGCGGCCACGACGACGCGCACCCCGCCGTGCAGCACGAGCAGCGCGGGCGCGATCCACACCCAGTGGTGCGACCAGGACACCGGCGAGATCAGCAGCCCGGCGGCCGCGACCGCGACGAGGGCGGTGAGGTCGTCGCGCAACCGCGGCAGCACCAGCACGGTCACCGCCACCACGGCCACCGACAGGACCAGCCACACGGCCTCGGGCGCGCCGAGCCGGAACAGCAGTCCTCGCAACGACTGGTTGGCGCTGTAGGCGAGACCGCCGACCCGGTGCGGGTCGAGCACCGCGTCGAACCAGAACTGTCGCGACTGCTCCGGCGCGAGCACCCAGCCGGTCAGGCCGCACGCCGTGAACGTCGCCACGGCCGCCAGCGCCGGCCGCCACCGCCCGCGGCACAGGAAGAACAGCACGAAGACCGCCGGGGTCAGCTTGATCGCGGCGGCGAGGCCGACGAGCGCTCCCCTCGGCCACGGGGTG
Organism: Lentzea sp.; assembly: GCA_030146905.1. The sequence goes on from JASLAV010000734.1 coordinate 1,572, forward strand.
CGCGGCAGCAGGCAGTCGAGGACGACGAGGCCGATCAGGACCATGTTGACCTGACCGAGGTCCAGGCCACCACGCAGCGGTTCGAGCAGCAGGCACACGGCTGCCAGGCCGAAACCCGCCGGGGCGTGCCGGGCCGGCACCACGCAGGCCGCCGTGAACGACGCGACACCGGCCGCCGTGAACAGCACGGCGCTGATCGGCACCGGCAGCGGGCTCAGGCCGCTGAACAGCATCGCGGCGAACGGCGGGTAGGTGAACGGCAAACCGTCGGGGCCGTCGAAGGTCGAGGCGTAGAGGTCGGCGCCCGCTCGCCAGGCCTCTCCGCCCGCGAGGTAGACCCGCAGGTCGAGCATGCCGGAACCGAAGCTCCGCACGCAGACCCAGAGGAGCGCACCCGCCGCGACCACCGCCCACGCGCGCCGCGGGTCGACACGGGTCAGCACCGCGTTCACCGCGCCACCGCCGAACGTTCCCACGCCGCCAGCACGCCCGCCGCGAGAACCGCCGCCACCACGGCTCCCGCGCTGTTGTTGAGGAAGTCCTGCGTCTCGCACAGCCCGCGCCGGGTGAGCGGCTGCACGACCTCGATCGCCGCGCTCAACGCCACCGCCGACACCAGCACCGCGAGCGGCCGGCGCGTCGCCAGCACCGCGCAGAACACCAGCGGCACGAACAGCAGGGCGTTCAGCAGTTCCGCGTCGCCGCGCAGCGAGAAAGCGTTGATGTGGCAGAACGCGTCCCGGCCCGCCCAGTCGGGCAGCGTGCGCGAGAACGTCACGCCCAGCACGACACCGAGCGAGATCCCCGCCAGCACCGAGGGAACCGGTCGCCACCAGAACCTCCGCGCCGTGAACCACCCGCCCACGCCCAGCGCGACAGCGCCGACCACCACCCCGCCCGCGACGAGCGGGTTCGACAACGTGGAGAAGACCGTTCCGAACGCCCACCACACCTGATCCAGCACAGGTCAAAACCCTTCGTCCACAACGAGATCCGATGTGGACGAGCCTGCTGCCGGGCGGGTGCCCCGCGGATCGGCCCTTGAGCCGGAAGATCATGGCCGTGCGGACAGCCGGACGACCGCACCCGGCCGGTCGGCCGTGGTCAGTCGGCCACCACGCGCGCGCGGAACGCCCACGTGACGATCTCGACGCGGTTGCGGGCACCCACCTTGGTCTGCACCGACGCCAGGTACGCCTTCACCGACGACACCGAGACCTTCAGCGCGGCGGCGATCTCGTTGTTGCTCAAGCCTTTCGCGACGTGCCGCACCACGTCCAGCTCCCGCGGGCTCAGCACGTCGGCGCCGGCGTTCACGACCGGCGGCACCGACCGCCGCAGCACCCGCCGGACCACCTGGGGTGACACGAGAACGTCCCCTCGCGCCGCCGACCTGACCGCCTCGACCAGCAGCCCGGGGCTAGCGTCCTTGGTGAGGAACCCGCACGCGCCGAGGTCCAGGGCCTTGGTGAGCACCTCGTCGCTGTCGAACGTCGTGACCACCACGACTCGGGTGTGCGGCGCGAGCCGCCGCGTGACCTCCAGGCCGTCCAGTCCCGGCATCCGCACGTCGACCAGGCACACCTGCGGCAGCAGCTCACGGGCGCGCTCGACGGCGCTGATGCCGTCGGCGACGTCGGCGACCACGCTGACGTCCGGCTCGGCCTCCAGGATCAGGCGGAAGCCGGCCCTGACCATGTCCTGGTCCTCCGCGATGAGAACGGAGATCACGCGCGCACCTCCAGCGGCAGCTCGGCCGTGACCAGCCAGCCCTCCCCCGTTGCGCCCGCGAAGAAGCGCCCGCCCAGCTCGTGCACCCGTTCCCGCATGCCCACCAGCCCGAACCCGCCGGAGTGCTCCGCCCCGCCCGTCCCGTTGTCCACAACGGACAGCAGCACCGCCGACGCCGTGAGCCGCACGTCCACCTCCACGCTCGTCGCGTCACGAGCGTGCTTGCGCGTGTTGGTCAACGCTTCCTGCACGATCCGCAACACCGACCGGCCGAGCTCCGGCCGCACGGCCTCGGTCAGCTCGACGTTCGTCCGCACCGGCAGCCCCGACTTCTCGACGAGCCGGTGCAGGTCCGCGGTGAGATCGGCGGTCGCCGCGGTGGTTCCGTTGTCCCGCAACGTCCTTACCATCGCACGCATGGCGCCCAGCGCGTCCGTGCCACCGTCGACGATGCCGGGCAGCATCTCGCACGCCCTGTCCTTGTCCTGCCCCGCCACCACGAGCGCCGCCTGCGCCTGCACCAGCATGCCCGTGACGTGGTGGGCCACGACGTCGTGCAGTTCCCTGGCCATGTCGAGGCGTTCGTCGCGCCGCGCCCGTTCCTCCGCCGCGGCCGCGAGCAGCGCCCGCGACCGGTCCCTCGTCCTGAGCAGCACTCCGGCGAAAACCGCGACGACGGCCAGGCCCAGCACCAGCTGGACCGCGTCCGCGCGGAGCAGCGTCGGGAGCACGCGGATCCAGGCCGCGTGTCCGCCGACCGCCACGAGTGCGGCGATCGACAACGACGCCACGGGTGCGGGCGCCTTCCAGGCCGCCACGAACACCAGCGCCGCTCCCGCTGCCATCTCCGCCGCGGTCAGCGCGGGGTGGTCGAACGGGCTGTCGCCGACGCCGGGCCCGCCCAGCAGCAGGGCCCGGCCGAAACCGCTGAGCGACCCGGTCACCAGGAAGACGGCGGTGCACACCACGACCGTCGCGACGATCAGCGGCCCTGCCCGCCACGAGCCGAGAAGTTCCCTCACGACGGGATCGTACGAGCGGGGTGCACGGCCTGCCTCGGTCGTCCGGCCGAGGCGGCTGGCCGTCAGGTCAGCGCCGTGCCGAGGTTCTCCACCGCGAGGTAGGAGTTGAGGTGCGGGTGCCTGCTGCCGACGGCGACGTCCCGCCAGAAGCGCTGGAGCACGTTCGACGTCGTGAAGCCGCTCGTGCCGTGCAGGTCCAGCATCAGCTCGACGGCGGACCGGCAGTCCCTGCCCGCGTCCGCGAGCGCCCTGTGCAGCCGGGGAGCGTCCTCAGCGGACAGTTCGCGGGTGTCCGACTCACGGGCGACCGCGAGCATGGTGGTCTCGGCGCGCTGCACGAGGTAGGTGGCCTCCGCGAGCCAGTGACGCGCTCCGGGAGACTCCCCCATGCGCGAGTACGCCGTCATGAACGGCTTGCGGTCGGAGGCGAACATCGCGTTGGTGGCGTCGAGCGCACCCTGGGCGGCGCCCACGACGGGGCCGAGCACCGTCATCGAGAACAGCATCCTGTCGTTGAGCGCGAAGGGCGCCACCGCCGCGATCCGTTCCGCGGGCACCAGGACGCCGTCGGCGACCAGGGTGTGGCTGCCGGTGCCGCGCATCCCCGCCATGTTCCAGGTCCGCTCGATGACCAGGTCGGCCGTCGGCAGCACGATGAGCGAGAACGCGCCGTCGACCATCACGGCGAGCAGGGCCCAGGTCGCGTCCTCGCAGCCGGAGACGTTCGGCCACCGACCGGTGACGCGCACGCCTTCCGGTACGCGTTCGCCGCGGGCGCCGGGCACTCCCGAACCGCAGAACAACGCGTCAGGGTCGGCGAAGTACTCCGGCGCGTCGGCACCGGGGAGCGCGCGGACGGCGAGGGTCTTCGCCGTGGCGCAGGTCCCGGCGACCCACGAGGTGGACGGGCAGGCACGCGCCAGAACGGTCAGCTGCCGCGCGACGGTCTCCGCGCCCGCCCACGCCCCGCCGTGTTCCCGCGGCGTGCGCAGGGCCATGGCGCCGATCTCGCGCAACGCGTCCAGGGACTCACCGGCCGGGCGGTCGTTCTCTTCTGTCTTTCCAGCGTGGGCGCGCAGAACCGCACCGGCGCTCGAGTAATCGATCACCCCGTCGACTCAACCACCGGTCAGCCGCACCGTGCCATGTGTCAACGGCACCGGTTCATACGCGGCTGTGCGCGGGGAACGGTCCGGCCTGTGAACGGTCCGGCCTAGGATCGGTCGCATGGACCTGATCAGCGAGGTGATCCGCACCGTGCGGGTCGGCAGTGCCGGCGCCCGGCTGATCAGGCAGACCGAGCCGGGCGGCGTCCGGTTCCCCGCGTTCGACGGCAGCGGGTTCCACATCGTCACGCACGGCACCTGCTGGCTCATCAGCCACGACGAGCCGGTGGAGCTGCGGCCGGGTGACGTCGTGCTCACGTCGTCCGGCGCGGAGCACGGTCTCAGCCCTGTGCCCTGCGCGTTGCAGGACCTCCCGGTCGTGCTGATGGGCCCGCACCCGCCGTCTCCCGGCCCCGCGGCCTTCGAGTTCATGTGCGGCGCCTACCGCCTGGAACACCAGCGCCCGCCCCAGTACCTCCGCGCGCTGCCCGACCTGATCGCGTTGTCCCCCGACTACGAGCGCCACCCGGAGATGCGGGCGCTCGTCACCCTCCTCGCCGCGGACATCGCCGCGGCGCGGCCCGGCTGCAGCGCGACGTTGCGGGCGCTGCTCGACCTGATCCTCGTCCAGGTGCTCCGCCAGTGGCACGAGCGGGACAACCCGTCGGGATGGCCGGAGGTCACCCATCCCGGCATCGCCGCCGCCCTGCGCGAGATCCACGAGAACCCGCACCGCCGGTGGACGGTGACCAGGCTGGGCGAGATCGCCGGCATGCCCCGCGCGGCCTTCTCCCGGCTCTTCACCACCGCGGTGGGCCAGCCGCCGATGGCCTACCTGACCGGCTGGCGGCTCAGCCGCGCCGCGCGGCTGCTCCGCGAGACCGACGCCTCACTGGCGCGGATCGCGCCCCAGGTCGGTTATTCGACGGAGTTCGCGCTGTCCGCGGCCTTCCGGCGCGAGTACGGCGTCTCGCCCGGCCGGTTCCGCAGCACCTCGGTGTTCGGCTGACCGGGAACTACGCGGTGCCGGACCGGTACGTGAGGAGCCCCTCGACTCCCGCGAGGAACGTGGCGCCGACCTCGGTGGCGTCGGTCAGGCACCCGGCCGCCATCGCGCCGTCGCGGAGCATGACGAAGTGCCGGCCCGCCGACGCGGCCGACTTCTCCTCGATCTGCGCGAACAGGTCTGAAATGGTGCTCAGGAACCACTCGCGGTGCTCCAGGACGGTCTTGAGCACCGGGTGCGCGCGGTCGGGGTACTCCGCCGCGGCGTTGAGGAAGGCGCAGCCGCGGAAGCCGGGCGAGCCGATCCCCGCTGCGATGGACGCGGCGACGGCCCGCAGCACGTCGGCCGCGGACTGACCGCCGGCCAGCGCCTGCTCGACCTGGTCGCGCTCCATCTGCGCCACCGACTGCAGGTACGCGACGACGAGCTCGTCCTTGCTCGCGAAGTGCCGGTACAGGGTCGCGCGGGTCACCTTCGCCTCGGCGACGATCCGGTCGATCCCGACGGAGTGGAGACCCTCCGCGTAGAAGATCCGGGTGGCCGTCGCGAGCAGGCGCGTGCGCGCCTCGGAGACCTGACCTCGAACGTTGTGCACCATTACGTCAACGGTAGCAGACAGAACGGTCAGTACGCCGTCACCCGGCGGGCACTGTCGCGGTGCCGCGCCAAGCCCCGGACCAGCGCCACGAACGAGGCGACCTCCGAACTGTAGGAGATGCCGTCGAAGGCGTTGGCCACCGACAGGCCGTCGGTCAGGGCACGCCCGAGGACGGCCAGTTCCTCGACCAGCGCCTTGTCCGCCTTGGCCCCGTCCGGCGCGAAGACCGGCGTGAGCGCGTTCACCCACGACGCGTGGGCGTAGTCCCGGAGGCGCCGCACGGTCCCCTGCACGGCCTCGGCTTCCCTCTGCGGCCCGACGCCGATGGCGACCAGCAACAGGAGGTAGTCCGGCCGCTCGTCCAGCGACTTGCACGCCGCCGAGAACCACGCCTCCAGACGTTCGAGCGGCGGCAGGTCGTCGAACGCGGACGGGCTGGGGAACAGGGCGTGCAGCTCCTCGAACGGCGCTCGAGCAGGGCCGCGAGCACGCCGAGCTTGTTGCCGAAGTGGTAGTAGATCGAGCTCGCCGGGAGCCCGGACTTCGCGCACAGGTCCGAGACGGCCATGCCGTCGTAGCCCTTCTCGCCAACGAGAGCACGAGCCGCGTTCAGGATGACGTCGCGACTGTTCAGGCCCGCGGCGGTCGGCGCGGAGCCGGATTGCCTCACCATGGTCCCGATACCAGGTCCGCCGCGTCTTCGGCCATAGAGTGACCATTACATACAATCG
>JASLAV010001113.1 GCA_030146905.1 Lentzea sp.
ATGCTGGACCTGATCATGGACGGGATCCTCCACGGCGCGGGTCCTGGCGCTGCCGCTCGAACCGCTCCACCAGCATCGGCGCCTCGTTGATCAGGAACGTGTAGAAGTCCCGCATGTACTCGAGCCGGTCGTGCGCGCGGCCGGGCCCGACGGCGTCCACGCCCCTCTCGACCGCGCGCAGCACGTCGTCGACGACGGAGTGCTGACGCGAGTACAGCGTCGTCCAGGCGTTGTCGCGCATCCGGAAGTGCTCACGGCGGCTGCCCGCGACGTGGATCCGCTCGATCAAGCCCATCTGCGCGACCATCCTGATGGCACCGGACACCGATCCCGCGCTCACGCCCAGCACCTCGGCGAGATCACCGGCGGTCAGCGACTCCTCCTCGGTGAACAGGAACGCGGCCAGCGTCCGCGCCCCCATCCGCTGCATCCCGGCACCGACCAGCGTGAGGGCCAGCTGCTCCGCCGCCTCCGTGCGGTCTGTCTCGCGCGTCACATCGCCCCAGTCTTCAGAAATTTCTGAACGTTCGCTAGCCTCGATCCTAGGGGGAAGGGGCTGGTCATGGCCACAGCACTCGTCGTCGGCGCCGGGATCTCCGGTCTCGCGACCGCGCTCCGGCTGACCCGCAGCGCGTGGGAGGTGGTCGTTCTCGACCACGGCCGGCACCACGAGCCCGTCCGCATCAGCGGCCCCGACCGCCACGCCGCGAAACGGCTCGCCGCCCTGCCGTGCCCGCTGCACTTCGAGACCAGGCACAGCACCGTCACCGCGCTGCACCCCGACCGGTTCGGCGTCACGGTCGCGTTCAACGACCACGACGACGAGTGGTTCGACATCGTCGTGTGCGCCCAGCCGTGCTGCGCGGCGGAGCGATTACCCGGCCTGCGGCTGCAGTCGTGGTCGCGCGACCACGTGGCGCTGCTGTACCGCGCCGTGCAGGACACGGGCATCCCGCTCTGCGCCGCGGAGCTCCTCGCCGACGCGTTCGACATCCACACCGACGACCACGCGGCTTTTGCTTGGTGGGAAACCACTTTGAAGCCGCACACCGTTAGGCGGACCTTTACCCGCGTTCGGTAAGCCTGCTGGTCATGACCACGTTACGGAGACGGACCTTCATCGTGGGCGGCCTCGCGGGAGCGAGCGCCGGCGTTCTCGCCCCCTCCCTGGCCAACGCGATCGGCTACCCCTTCACCCTGGGTGTCGCGTCCGGCGAACCAGCCGCGGACGGGTTCGTGATCTGGACCCGCCTCGCCCCCAGCCCCCTCAACGCCGACGGCCTCGGCGGCATGCCGAACACCGCCACCGCCGTCGAATGGCAGATCGCCACCGACGAGCGCTTCACGAACCTCGCCCGCACCGGCACGTTCACCACCGCCCAGGCGAGCGCCCACTCCGTGCACGTGACCCTCACCGGACTCGAACCGGGCCGCGAGTACTGGTACCGCTTCCGCGCCGGCGGCCACATCTCCCCCGTCGGCCGCGCGCTCACCGCACCGGCCGTGGGCACGTCGCCGGAGCTGACCATGCTCTTCGCCTCGTGCTCGCACTACGAGGAGGGCTACTTCACCGCCTACCGCAGGATGGCGGAGGAGCACCCCGACCTGATCCTGCACCTCGGCGACTACATCTACGAGGGCGCGGCCACGACCACGAAGGTCCGCAAGTTCGCGCCCGCCACCGAGATCAGCACGCTCGCGAACTACCGGGTCCGCCACGCGCAGTACAAGACCGACCCGGACCTGCAGGCCGCGCACGCCACCGCGCCGTGGCTCGTCGTGTGGGACGACCACGAGGTCGAGAACAACTACGCCGACCTCGTCCGCAACGACAGCAGCCCCGCCGGTGACTTCACGGCCCGCCGCGCTGCCGCCTACAAGGCCTACTACGAGCACATGCCGCTCAGGAGCGCCCAGGCGCCTACGGCGGAGAACATGCTGCTGCACCGCAGGGTCCGCTGGGGCAGCCTCGCCACGTTCCACATGCTCGACACCCGCCAGTACCGCGACGACCAGGCGTGCGACGACGGCACCAAGGTCTGCGCCGACGCCGACGCCGCGGCGCGCACGCTCACCGGGTCCTCCCAGGAGGCGTGGCTGATCGACGGCCTGCGTCAAAAGCTCGGCACGTGGGACTTCCTGGGGCAGCAGGTGTTCTTCGCGCAACGGCTCGCCGCCGCGGACGGCTCCAAGAGCATGGACTCGTGGGACGGCTACACCGCCAACCGCACCCGCATCCAGAACGCGTGGGACACCAACGGCAACAAGGGCACCGTCGTGCTCACCGGCGACGTGCACCGCAGCTGGGCCGCGAACCTCATGCAGAACTACGGAACCCAGAACCGGATCATCGGCACGGAGCTCGTCACCACGTCGATCACGTCCGGCGGTGACGGCAACGCGGCCGACAACAGCCTCAACCCGACGCTGAACCCGCACGTGAAGTACTTCAAGAACCTGCGCGGGTACGTGAAGACCCGCACCACGTCCGCCGAGATGCGGGTCGACTTCCGCGCCGTCGACAAGGTCACCGTGCGCGACTACCCGGTGAAGACCGTCGGCAGCTACGTCGTGGAAGCCACCAACCCCGGATTGCAGGCACCGTGAAGACACTGCTGATCGCGAGCCTCCTGCTGGCACCCGTTCCCCTGACGTGGTCCACGGTCAACAGCGAGTCGACCGGCGACCAGGACAACGCGTCCGTCTCGGCCACCCGCAACGGCTACACGGCCGTCGTGTGGGAGGACGACCGCGACACCGCCGCCCCCACCGACCCGATCCACTCCGACGTCTGGATCCGCCTCTTCAAGGAGGGGACCTCGGTCTACGAGAAGAAGCTCAGCACCGGCGGCACCGGAGACTGGCGCCACTGGCAGCCGGACGTCGCGCTGCACGAGAACGGCAGCGCCGTCGTCGTGTGGTCGGAGGACCCCGACGGCAACGGGTACTACAACATCGCGGTCCGCTCGATCAGCGCGACCGGCACCGTCTCCGGTTCCGGCACGGCCAACGCCAGCGCCGACGGCCAGCAGCACTTCCCCAGCGTGGCGGCGGACCCGGACGGCGCCGGCTTCGCGGTCACGTGGGAGGACCAGCAGGGCACGGCCGCGCCCACCGTGCGGGTGAGCGTGTTCGCGTCGCTCTCGTCGAAGACCTACGAGGCCCAGGTGAACAACGCCGGCGGCACCCACGCCAAGCCGCAGGTCGCGATGGGCGCGGCGGGCAACGCGGTCGTGGTGTGGGAGGCGGACGCGAACGTCGCCCGCAAGATCGTCACGCCGTCCGGCGGCGTGAAGCAGGCGCAGACCACGACGGGGCAGGGCAAGCGCCCCGCCGTGGCCGCCAACTTCAACGGCGACTTCGCGGTCGCCTGGGAGCAGTCCGGTGTCCGCACGCAGTCGTTCACCGCGGCCGGCGCGGCTCGGACCGGAACCGCCCAGACGACCGGCACCGACCCGCAGATCGGCATCGACGACCAGCTCGGCGTCGCGGTGACCACGGCGGAGGCGCAGGACGTCCACACGCAGGTCTACAACCCGGACGGCACCACCACCGGCCGCCCCGAACG
>JASLAV010001131.1 GCA_030146905.1 Lentzea sp.
CGTGCGCCGGTGTGGCGTTCCTGACCGGTCTGACGATCGTCGGGTCGCAGGTCGAGGACGAGATGCGCGGCCGCACGGTCGCGCTGATCCAGTCGTTGCTCAAGGTCGTGCTCTTCGGTGCTTCCGCCGGCGCTCCGCTGCTGGTCGCGCTGCTGCAGAAGCGCACGATCAGCCTCTTCGGCCACCCGATGGAGGTCGACGCGACCCGTCCGGTGATGCTCGGCGGCGCCGCGATCGCGATCGTGCTGGGCCTGGTCGCGTACCGGCAGATGGACGACCGCCGCGAGGAACCGGTGCTGTCGTCGCTGTTCGCGGCGATCCGCGGCCGCCGTGCCACCAAGGGCATGCTGATCGCGGTCGAGGGCGACACCCGTGAGGACACGTCGGTGCAGGCCCGCCGCCTGGCCGCCTCGCTGCGCGCCGAGGGCCTCGACGTGCTGCTGGCCGCGGACCCCGAGCACGACGAACGCCGCCTGCGCACGATGCTGTCGTCCGCCGAACTGGCCGGCGTCCGCGCGCAGGCCCTGGTCGCCGCCGCCGTCCGTGCCGATGTCGTCGAACGGCAGGTGCGGCCCGCCCTGGAAGAGGGCTCCGTCGTCGTGATGGAGCGCTACGTCGACTCACCGCTGGCTCACTTCACCGCCACGTCGAGCCTGGAGCACCAGGAGCTGGAGGGCCTGGTCGACTGGGCCACCGGCCGCCTGCGCCCCGACCTGACCATCCTGCTCGACCGCCCCAACGCCGACGGCAAGGCGATCGGCCTGGAGCACCACTGGCGCGTCCAGCGGCTGCTGAGCGAGATGGCCGCCGCCGACCCCGACCGCTACCTCGTGGTCGACGCCGACGGTGACGTGGACGCCGTGGCAGAACGGGTCCGCTCCGCGATCATCCCGCTGCTCGCGACCCGCAGGCGCCCGGTCCCGGAAGCCGCCGCCCCGACGCTGTGACGCGGTCGCCCGCTGGGAGACTGGACCCATGAGCGTGTGGGACGAGGTGGTCGGCCAGCCCGACGCGGTGGCAACCCTGTCCGCGGCCGCCGAGGCCGCCGGCGTGATCGTCGCGGGCGGCACTCCGGCCCCCGGCGTGATGACCCACGCCTGGCTCTTCACCGGCCCGCCCGGCTCAGGCCGTTCGTCCACGGCCCGCGCCTTCGCCGGCGCGCTGCAGTGCGTGGTGACCGACGACAGGCCCGGCTGCGGCGAGTGCAGCGGCTGCCGCACGACGTTGCACGGCACCCACGCCGACGTGCGGATCGTGGCACCGGAGGGACTCTCGATCTCGGTCGCCGAGATGCGGTCGCTGGTCCAGATCTCCGCCCGCCGCCCCACGTCCGGGCGCTGGCAGGTGGTGATCATCGAGGACGCCGACCGGTTGACCGAAGGCGCCGCCAACGCCCTGCTGAAGGCCGTCGAGGAGCCTCCCGCACGGACGGTCTTTCTCCTCTGCGCGCCGTCGGACCATCCTGATGACGTGTCGGTGACCATCCGGTCGCGGTGCCGGTTGGTGTCGCTGGGGTCGCCCCGGCCTGCTGCCATCGCTTCGGCTCTCGAAGTTGTGGACGGGGTTTCGCCGGAGATGGCTCAGTGGGCTGCCGCTGTGTGCGGCGGACATGTTGGGCGGGCTCGGCGGTTGGCCGTCGACGAGAAGGTCCGGGCTCGGCGGGAGGCCGTTCTGCGGATTCCTCTTGCCTTGCGCAAGCCGGCTGATGTGTTCACCTGTGCCGATGAGCTGATCAAGGCTGCCGAGGATGACGCTTCCACCGCCAATGAGGCTCGGGACGAGTCTGAGCGGGAAGCCCTGGAGACCGCCATGGGGGCTGGCGGGACTGGCAAGGGGACTGCTGCTGCCGGTCGTGGGGCCAAGGGGGCTTTGAAGGACTTGGAGAAGCGGCAGAAGTCTCGGGCCACTCGGACTCAGCGTGATTCTCTGGACACGGCGCTGGTGGATTTGGCCGGCTTTTATCGGGATGCTTTGGTTGTTCGGACCGGGTCTGAGGCTGCTTTGATGCATCCTGATCGGGCTGGGGATTCTCGTACTGCTGCTGCTTCTTGGTCCGCTGAGTCTATTTTGCGGCGGTTGGAGGCTGTTTTGGCTTGTCGGGACGCTATCGAGGTCAACGTCAAGCCTCGGATCGCTGTCGAGGCGATGGTCACTGCTTTGCACCGTGGTTGACTTTTGCGTTGGTTCGCGTTCTCGTCGGCAGTGCTGCCACCAGTACCACGCCTGCCAGTAGCAGGCCTGTTCCTGTCCAGAACAGCGGGATCGACTGGTATGCCGCGTTGGTGTAGGCGAGGGGTGGTGCCTTTTTCGGAGGTGCTGCTTGCCCGCCTGGTTGTTCTGGTGCCTTGGTTTGTGGCGGTTGTGTCGTTCCGCAGATCACGCCGCCTTGTGGTGCTGCTGCTCGCACTATTTGTTCGCCCAGTGAGATTTGGGCCAGTGCTGTTGGCAGGTTCGGCAGCTTCAGCTTGTCCGTTGGGAGTAGCTGTACGTCCAGCATTCTTGCTGTTGCGCCCAGTTGGTAGCCGTTGAAGCCGTTGCCGCTGAAGTTCGCCTTTTTCTCGGTGAGACCGGCTACCTGAAGCCTGATCACCACCAGGTCCAGCAGCAGCGGGATGTCCAGCTTCGGGTTTGCGGCGTCCAGCGTGCCCAGGTCCTTGCCGTTCTGGCTCACCTTCAGGACGGGGGCGGTGTAGGTGATCTTTGAGGTTTTTTCGTCGCCTGTTGCTGTGGCGGTCAAGGTTGGTGGGGTTGCCACGTCGATTTTGACGCCGCCTGCCAGTTCTACGCTGGCCGCGCGCATTGTCGACGTTGACTCGACTGCCTTGTTCTTTGTGCCTGGCAGGTCCACCAGTCGTACCTGGGAGTTCGCCTCGAACGTGTCCGGGATGCTCAGCAGGCTGGTTTTTGCCGGTAGTGGCACTTCTGCCGGTAGTGCGCTCAGGACTTCCAGGCCTGCCAGTGACGTCTTTGCCGTGGCCAGTGGGGTGATGCAGGGGCCCAGCTTCTCGTCCCAGCGGGCGTGGACGCTGCCGTTCAGGAGTTTGAGCTTGCCCAAGGGGGTTTCCGGGATCGGCAGGCCGCCGGTTGTGGGTTGTGGGTTGTCCGGGATTGCTGTTTGCACGAGCGTGCCTGGGGACTGTGGTGAGCGGCCTGCCACTGCGAAGCCGAACGGGCTGGCTTGCGTCACGACTCGTTCGGCTGCCAGGAATGCCTCTGTGTTCACCTGGGCGTTGGCCAGGCCCAGGCCGAACTCCGTGACCGACTGCTTGGCCAGCTGTTCGCCGAAGCCCGGCAGGATCGTGCTCGTCGGCACGCCCTGCGGGCCCAGCCTCACCACGGTCAGGCCCGTTCCGGCGTCTCCTACCGCGTGCGCCAGTGGCTGGGTGCCGTTCGGTGCTGACGCCGGGGGCTGGTTCGGGTCGCGCGGGCCCGGTACCGGCGTGGTCGGGGGCTGTGCGAGTGCTGGGGCCGCGACTAGCGCTAGCAGCAACCCGGCCAGTGGCACGGAGAACGAGCGGCGCATGTACCTCTCCTCGGACCGTCAGGAGGTGGTGACGTCGGTCACGGTCCGTACAACGAAGGGGACCCCCGTTAGTGACGGGTCTTCGGGTCCGCTATAGTTAACGCGTCTCGCCGCCTTAGCTCAGTCGGCCAGAGCAGCTCACTCGTAATGAGCAGGTCATCGGTTCGATTCCGATAGGCGGCTCGGTGAGATACCGGCGGGTCCTCCTTGGAGGGCCCGCCGGTTTTTTGTTTGCCCGTCGCTAATGCGCGGGGTGAATGATGGGCGGCATCACGTCGTGGGTGGTGCGCATGCTGCTAGCGCCTTCTCCAGTGCCGTTCGTTCCGACGGTGCGACCGTGAGGCCGTAGGCCACCTTCACCGTCACGTAGATGCGTCCGTACGAGCACGCGTAGGCCGAGTTCGGGGGCATCCACTTGTCCGGCGTCTTGTCGCCCTTCGACTGGTTGACCTTGCCCGACACCGCCAGGAGGTTGCGCAGGTCGTTGGCCGCCGACACGCGGCGTTCCTGCGGCCACTTGGCCGCGCCGCTGCGCCACATCTCCGCCAGCGGCACCCCGTGGTCGATCTGGATCTTCGAGGTGCCGCTGATCTGCGACGCCGTGTAGGGGTCGTCCAGCGTGCCCGACTGCACGCCGCAGCGGCCCGGCTTGCGTTCCACGTTCGTCAGGTCCCTGGCCAGGACCTGGCTGCGCTGGTCGCAGCCGTCGCCGTCGGTGTCGAACCACGG
>JASLAV010001196.1 GCA_030146905.1 Lentzea sp.
CGGCCGGGCGTTCGCGCCGCCGTGCACCGCTTGCAGCATCGGCGTCTCGACTTCGAGGTAGTCGCGCGAGTGCAGGAACTCGCGCACGCCGCGGATGACGTCGCTGCGCAGCTTCAGCATCGACGCCGAGTCCTGGTTCACGACCAGGTCGAGGTAGCGCTGGCGGACTCGGGCCTCCGGGTCGGTGAAGCCCTTCCTCTTGTCCGGCAACGGGTGCAGGCACTTCGCCGTCATGGTCCACGACGAGGCGAGCACGGAGATATCGCCGTGGTCGGACTTGACCACCCGGCCCGTCACGCCGACGTGGTCGCCCAGGTCGACGTCCGACTTCCACGACGCCAGCCCGTCGCCCAGGGTGTCGGCGGCCAGCATCAGCTGGATCTCGCCGCTGAAGTCCCGCACCCGCGCGAAGCAGAGCTTGCCCATCTCCCGCAGCGCCACCACCCGTCCGGTGACGGAGACGTCCTCGCCGAAGCGTTCCCGTGCCGCGGCGAGGAGATCGGTGCGCTCGAAACCCACCGGGTACGGGTCAACACCTTGGGACATCAGCCGTTGGACCTTCGCGATCCGCACCCTGACCTGCTCCGGACGACGCACGGCCTTCGGTTCGACGCGGATCGCGTCGATCTCGGCGACCTTCGCGGCGAACTCGTCGCCGACGTCCGTCTTCTGCAGCGCGCGTTTGCGCAACGACCGCAGCGACGGCACGAACCCCTCCGCGACACCGGCGGCGATGCTGACCCGCGGCAACGACCGGGACCGTTCGTAGCAGAGGAACCGCGGCTCCCAGTCGGGCAGGTACTTGGCGTTCGAGCGGTAGAGCGACTCCAGCTGGAAGAACCGCGACGCGAGCGACAGCACCCGCCGCCACGCCCGCAGCACCGGTCCCGCGCCGATCTTCTCGCCCTCCTCGAACACCGCGCGGAACATCGCGAAGTTCAACGAGATCCGGTGCACGCCGAGGTGTCCCGCGGCGCCCGCGAGCTGGGCGACCATGTACTCGTTCAGGCCGTTCTCCGCCGCGCGGTCGCGCCGCATCAGGTCGAGCGACACGCCACGACGGCCCCACGGCACGAACGACAGCAGTCCGCGCAACGCCCCCGACGCGTCGTAAGCCTCGACCATCACGCACCGGCCGTCGCTCGGATCTCCCAGCCGTCCCAGCGCCATCGAGAACCCGCGCTCGGTCTCGGCACCGCGCCAGGCCTCCGCCAGGTCCAGGATGGACGCCATCTCGTCCCGCGCGATCTCGCTGTGCCTGCGGACCCGCGCGGTGTACCCGGCGCGCTCCACCCTGGACACGGCTTGGCGCAGCCCGCGCCGTTCCGGGCCGGCGAGGTTGAACTCGCGGACGTCGAGGACCGCCTCGTCGCCGATCTCCAGCGCCTTCAGCCCGGCGGCGGAGTAGACCCGCGCACCGCGTTCGGACGCGCCGAGCACGCCCGGCAGCCAGCCGTAGGTCCGCGCCTCGGACAGCCACGCCAGCACCGCCTCCGGCCAGGCCTCCTCGTCACCGACCGGGTCCGCCGACGCCAGCGTGACGCCGCCGATGACCCGGTAGGTCAGCGCGGCCCTGCCGGACGCCGCGAACACCACGCTCTTGTCGCGCCTGGTGGCGAAGTAGCCGAGCGAGTCCGGCTCGCCGTCGGCCGCGAGCAACCGGCGCACGTCGAGCTCCTGGTCGGCGGTGATCATGTTCTGGGTGCGCACGCCGCGGAAGAACACGTACATGGCGCGGATCGCGACGAGCGTGCCCAGCAGGCCCAGCACCACGCTCAGCCACTGGGGACCCTCCGGGATGTCCAGCCGTCCCAGCCGCACGACCTCGCCCGTCGCCTGGTTCGCCGCCCACGCGAGCTTGTCGGTCTGCTCGACCAGCCTGCCCGGGAAGAGCTCCGCGAGGCCCCAGCCCACCGCCACCAGCGCGATCATGCCCAGCACGAACGACGCAAGCGCTTGCCTCCACGCGCCGCGCGTCAGCCGGGCGGGGAACGCCTCCCGCACCGCGAACAGCAGCGCCACGATCAGCACCGAGGTGGTGAGCCCCGTGCCGAGGAACGTCCACTGCGGCTGTTCCCCGTCCTCCAGCACGTCTTCAGGTGCCAGGGCCAGGATGACCATGATGGAGCCGACCAGTGCGAGACCCACGGCCTGGAACAGCAGCAGCGCCCACAGCGCCGCTCGCTTGTGCCTGCGCAGGGCCGCGCCGAGCACGAAGAACACCATGGCGATGAAGAGGTTGCCGTCGATCGGCAGGCCGAAGAAGTACCCGATGCCGTCCGCGACGTCGGTGAACCAGCTGTCCTCCGGCAGGATCACCCTCAGCAGCGACAGCACACCGGCCAGCTGCACGACCGTCGCGATCGTGCCCGCTGTCTTCCACTTCCACGCCGGTGCCACTTCAACTCCCGAGGTCGGCCGATGTCAGTCATGATCCCGTCTTCGGCGGGAAGGGTGCATGTCGCGTCTTCCGGGCGTGTCGACCAGCCCGTCGTCGTGCTCAGCTCGGGTCTGGGCGGGGCGTGGTTCGACTGGGACCGCACGGTCGAGCTGCTGGAACCGTTCACGAGGGTGGTCGTGTTCGACCGGCCCGGCCTGGGCATGAGCGGTCCCGCACGGCGCGGACCGTCGCTGGCGCGCGAGGTGGCCGTGCTGGACGCGGTGCTGCGAGGGGTCGGCAAGGCGGTCCTGGTCGGGCACTCGATGGCGTCCATGCACGTCGAGGCCTACGCCCGGCTGCGGCCGCACCGGGTCGACGGGATCGTGCTGCTCGACCCGGACACCGAGACGCCGGGTGCGGGAGCCCCGTTCGACGTCCCGGCGGTGATCGCGCAGGGTGTGCGGGCGTTCGGCAGCCGCTGGCTCGGCGCCCGCGTCACGCGCCGGTTCGGGCACTCGTTCCGCAACCTGCTGACCGCGGCCTCGACGCTGGGCGTGACCGATCCCGCCCCCGCCGACCTGGTCGAGCTCGTCTACCGGCGGCCGGGAGTCGGCCGGACGGTGCTGTGGGAGCTCGCGTCGTACCCCGGACAGGTGGCGACGCTGGAACGGCTGCGGAAGCGCCGCCCGTTGCCTCGTGTGCCGTTCCTGGTGCTCACGGCCGGTCGGAGGATATGGCCGGAGCACCAGTCGTTGGCCGCCCTCGTGCCGTGGGGACGCAACGTGCCCGTGCCCGGCAGCCGGCACATGATCCAGATGGACCGGCCGGACGCCGTGGTCATGGCCGTCCGGGAGGTGCTCAGGGGTCTACCCGACCACTGAGCAGGCAGAACTCGTTGCCCTCCGGGTCCGCGAGCACGTGCCAGCTCACGTCGCCCTGGGCGATGTCGACGTGCGTGGCGCCGAGCCCCAGCAGGCGTTCCAGTTCCTCGTCCTGCCCGCGGTCGGTGGCGGTC
>JASLAV010000759.1 GCA_030146905.1 Lentzea sp.
CATCTGCCGGATCTCCAGCGCCAGGCAGGAGTTCCGCACCGTCTCGCGCTGGATGTAGGAGCCGACGGGCCACAGGTCCTGGCCCTGGTGGTAGGTGGTGGCGTGCAGGATCAGGTCGACGTCGTCGGGCGCGGATCCCGCACGTGCCAACGCCACCCGTGCCGCCTGGACGGCCATCTCGGCCGCCGACTCGTGCGGGGACACCGAGACGGACTCGACGTCCGTACGCGCGACGAGCCTGGGATCGCACTCCCCCGAGACGATCGCGTCCGCGACCGTCAGCGTCGACGGCAGCCGCACTCCGTTGCCACTGACGAAAACATCCTTCACTCGCACCGCGGTCAGACCTCCTTCAGCGCGCGTGCGACCCGCACGACGCGTTCCGCCTGCATTTGAGCCGCCCGCAACGCCACGTCGCCGACCGGCACGTTGTCCGCGCCCAGGACGTGCGAGGTGCCGTAGGGGTTCAGGTCGCCACCGGGAGGCACGATGATCCCGCCGAAGTGGCAAACCATGTTGTAGATCGACACGAGCGTGGTTTCCATGCCACCGTGCATGCTGGCGCCGGAGGTGAAAGCGCTGTACACCTTGTTCGCGAGCAGGTCGCTGGACCACGCGGGCCCCAGCGTGTCGATGAACTGCTTGAGCTGCGCGGAGACGTTGCCGAAACGGGTTGGCGTGCCGAAGAGGACGGCGTCGGCCCACAGCACGTCGTCGACCGACGCGACCGGGACGTTCTCGGTGTCCCTGAGGTGTGCCGCCCAGGCCGGCCGGGAGTCCACCACGCGTTGCGGCGCCAGCTCCGCAGCACGTACCAGCCGCACCTCGGCGCCGTGTTTCTCGGCCGTCTCGGAGATCTCCGTGGCCAGGCGGTGGATCGTTCCGGTCGAGGAGTAGTACACGACTGTCGCGTTGACGCTGCGTTCCATGGCGCATCCCTTCGCAAGGCAGCTCTTTTCACCCTTGTCGGGTCGCCTTGATGTGGCGTGGAGCGCGACATGAACGTTCGGAGATATGGTGTCTCGCGGAGGGGCGCGATGATCAGGGTTCTGCTCGCGGAGGACATGCACATGGTGCGCGGTGCTCTCATCGCGCTGCTCAACCTCGAACCGGACATCGAGGTCGTGGCCGAGGTCAGCTCGGGCGACAAGATCGTGCCGACCGCGCGTCAGCACAACCCGGACGTCTGCGTGATCGACATCGACCTGCCGATCCTCGACGGGCTGAGTGCCGCGGCGACGATCCACGAGACGATGCCGCAGGTCAGGACGTTGATGCTGACTTCACTCGGCCGACCGGGAACGCTGCGCAGGGCGCTGGCGGCCCGCGTGGACGGGTTTTTGCTGAAGGACGCGCCGCCCTCGGAGCTCGCCGAGGCGATCCGCCGCGTCAACGCGGGCGAGCGCGTTGTGGACAGCCAGCTCGCCCTGGCCGCGTGGGACCGCGGCGAGTGCCCGCTCACCGACCGCGAGCTCGAGGTGCTCCGGCTGGCGGCGAACGGCGCCGACGCGCCTGACATCGCTGTCGCGCTGTCACTCTCGGCCGGCACCGTCCGCAACTACATGACGACGATCATGACCAAGCTCAACGGCCGCAACCGGGTGGACGCCATCCGCATCGCCGAGGAAGCCGGCTGGCTCTAGCGTTGCGGACGGCATCCGTCACGCCGCCTGCTGCTGGCTCGTCCGCAGGTCGAAGCCCGGCCGGGCGACGATCTCCGGGGTGAGCGCGTTGCCGGCCTCGAGGATCCGGCGTCCCATCAGGAAGTCGATCGGGCGGTTGTACGCCTCGATGCCGACCAGCCGGTCGTTCTTGAAGCAGAACACCGAGAACCTGCCCTCCGCCGGGTCGCCGACGGTGACCGCGCGGTCGTGGCCGTCGGTGAGTCCGGCGATCTGCAACTTCACGTCGTACTGGTCGCTCCAGAACCACGGCAGGGCGGTGTAGGGCTCCGCACTGCCCATGATCGCGCTCGCGACCGTCGTGGCCTGGTCCGTGGCGTTCTGCACGGACTCGAGGCGCGTGAGACCGCCGGTGAGCGTGCTGGCGAACCGCGCGCAGTCCCCGACCGCGTGAACGCGCTGGTCGGCGGTCCGCAGGTGGGCGTCGACGACGATGCCGTCGTCCACCGCGAGGCCGGCGCGCTGGGCGACCTCGGTGTTCGGGACGACCCCGATGCCGGCGACGACGAGGTCCGCCACGAGCACCGTGCCATCGGTGAGCTCGACGAGGCCTTCCTTCACGGCGGCGACACCCGTTCCGGTGAGCACCTGGACACCCTCGCTCCGGTGCCGGTTGGTGAGGTGCTGCGCCGTTTCCGCGGAGACGGCCCGCTGCATGACCAGCGGCTGGGCCTCGACAACGGTCACCTCGTGGCGCAGTTTCCTGACCACGGCGGCGAACTCGAGGCCGATGAACCCGCCGCCGATGACGACGACGTCGAGGCCGGTCCGGCCGTCGAGCTTCTGCCGGATGGCGTCCGCGTCGGCGACCGTGCGCAGGTTCAGCACGTGCTCGGCGCCGGGGATCGTCAGCGAGCGCGCCCGCGCGCCCGTCGCGAACACCAGGTGCTCGTAGCTCACGGTGCGGGCACAGCCCAGCACCGCGACGCGCGCCTGGCGGTCGACACCGATCACCTGCTCGCCGCGGACGAGCTGGATGCCGTGGTCCTCGTAGTAGGAGTCCTGCCTCAGGACCAGCCCGGCGAGGTCGGTCTGCCCCGCCAGGTAGGCCTTCGTGAGCGGAGGCCGCTGGTACGGCGCGGCCTGCTCGTCACCGATGATCGTGATGGGGCCGCGGTGTCCCTGCTCGCGCAGGGACACCGCGACCTGGCAACCCGCCTGCCCGGCCCCGACGACGACTACCGACTCGCCGCGCATGTCAGTAGTTGCCCAGCCCGCCGCAGACGTTGAGCGCCTGCGCGGTGATCGAGGACGCGGTGTCCGTGGTCAGGTAAGCCACGAGACCGGCGACCTCTTCCGGCGTGCTGTACCGACCCAGCGGGATCTTGGCGTTGAACTTCTCGAGGACCTCGTCCTCGGTGACACCCCAGTGGTTCGCGTACCCCTGGCGGACACGACCGGCCATGGGCGTCTCGACGTAGCCGGGGCACACCGCGTTGACGGTGATGCCGGACTTCGCGAGCTCGATGCCGACGGCCTTGGTGAAACCGACGACGCCGTGCTTGGAGGCCGAGTAGGGCGCGGCGAACACGACACCCTGCTTGCCACCGGTGGAGGCGATGTTGATGATCCGGCCCCAGGTCTGCTCGACCATCTTGCCGGTGGACAGAACCTCTTTGGTGAAGCGGAAAACACCGTTGAGGTTGGTGTCGATGACGTCCAGCCAGAGGTTCTCGTCCAGCTCGGCGGTGATGCCGCCGCCGCCACGACCCGCGTTGTTCACGAGGATCTCGACGGGCCCGAAGACGTCGACCGCCTTCTGCACCGCGGTGCGGATGTCCTCGGTGGACGTGACGTCGGCGGCCGCGCCGTCCGCCTCGTGACCTTCTTCTCGGAGCTGCTTCACCGTGGTCTGCACGTTCTCGGCGGTGCGCGCCACGACGAAGACCGCGTGACCCTCCTTGCCGAGGCTGCGCGCGACCTCGAGACCGATTCCACTGGTGGCACCCGTGACCAGGGCGACCCGTCGCTGGCTCATGCTTCTTCTCTCCTCAGAGTTGCTTCTCAGGCATGTGCACGACGAGGCCGTCCTGCTCCTCGGTCACAGCCAGCTGACAGCTCAGCCGGCTGTTCTCCTTGCGCTCGCAGGCCGTGAAGTACAGCAGCTCGTCCTCGACCTGGTGCATCTGCGACAACGGCTTGGTGTTCTCCGGATCGACGTACACGTGGCACGTGCCGCAGGAGGCGCCACCGCCACACTGGGCGACGATTCCCTTGATGCCGTTGAGAACAGCGCCGCGCATCACGGTGTCGTCCTGGGCAACGTCGACAACGGTCTCGATGCCGTCGTGCGTTACGTAAGTGATCTTTGGCATGGCAGTTCTCCCACGGATCTGCGGCTCGCCGGACGAGGTCCACCTTGACGGGCGGCGCTTTGCACGTGGTGGAGACCACCTTGAACGTGTCGCGACCGGCCGAGGACGTGCGGCCGCGAGCGACCGGACATCCCGCAACACGACGAGAGGGCCTCGCCGAAGCGAGGCCCTCTCTCGTGTCCGCTCAGTCTTCCGCGGAGACGTCCCAGGTGACCGGCAGCTCCCAGAGGCCGTAGATCACGGCGCCCTCCTTGCGCGGGATCTCCAGGAACGGCTTGGCCAGCCGCAACGACGGAATCCGCTGGAACAGCGACGTCCACACCAGTTGCATCTCCAGGCGCGCGAGGTCGGCGCCGATGCAGTGGTGCAGGCCGTGCCCGAACCCGAGGTGCTTGCGAGTGCCGCGCTCCAGGATCAGCTTCTCCGGCTCCGGGAAGACCTCCGGGTCGCGGTTGCCGTTGAGGCCCAGGCACAGGATGCCGTCGCCTGCCTTGATGGTCTTGCCCGCGATCTCGATGTCCTCCAGCGCGACGCGCGGGATGGCGGTGTCACCGATGGTCGCGATGCGCACCAGCTCCTCGACGGCCGGCTCGATCATGCCCTCGGGGTCGTCGAGCAGCAGCTGGAGCTGGTCCGGGTTCTCCAGCAGGGCAGCGGTGCCCAGCGACAGCATCGAGGCCGTGGTCTCGTGACCGCCGTTCATCAGCAGACGGATCATGTTGAACAGGTCGCGGCGCGTGTACTCCTCGCCGGACGCGGCGTACTCGGCCATCGCCCGGCTGAGCAGGTCCTCGCCGGGCTCCTTCTCCTTCAACGTGATCAGCTTGTCGACGTAGGCGTTGACCTCGACGATCGCGGCCTGGCGCTGCTCGGGCGTCGAGTGGCCACCCAGCAGACACGTGCCGTGCTCGATGAAGAAGTCGTGCTCGTCCTGCGGGATGCCGAGCAGCTCGCAGATGACGGTCATCGGCACGGCGAGCGAGAACTCGCGGTGGAAGTCGATCGGCGGCGTCATCGTCAGGATCTTGTCGATGTACTCGTCGACGATCTCCTGGATCCGCGGCCGGAGCCGCTTCACCTGACGGTTGGTGAACGTCACGGCGGCCTTGCGCCGGGTCTGCGTGTGCTCCGGGTTGTCGTAACCGATGAACGACGTCTCGGTGCGGAACTCGGGCGGCGCGATGAAGTAGAACGGGAAGTTGTCGTGCTTCCGCGAGGCGCTGATCCGCGGATCGGTCAGGAGCTGTTTGATCGTGTGGTAACCGCTGATCGTCCAGATACGCAGCCCGGAGCCCGTCAGCGTGACCTGGACGACGTCTTCGTCCATCATGTCGTCGTACTGCTTCGGAGGCGTGAACGGGCACTGCCTCTGGTAGGGGAACGTCTCCTCGGCTTGGGCGCTGCCGGGTTCGACGGCACTTGTGGTCATGACGAGTCCTCCTGGTCGGCTGCCGTGAGGGTGCCACCGCGGTCTGGAGCGTCACTCAAAGGTCCATTGTGGACTCAAGGGCGCATCGAGCGCGAAGCCCTAGCGTCGCCTGCGACCCAGTCACTCCACCAGGAGGTGAGCAGGTGAGCCAGAAGAT
The DNA here is from genome assembly GCA_030146905.1 of Lentzea sp. The sequence goes on from JASLAV010000759.1 coordinate 5,584, forward strand.
CGAGCCCTACACGATCTCCGTCTCGCAGTCCGCGTTGGACGACCTGAAAGAGCGGCTGGCGCGAACGCGCTGGCCGGAGACCGAGACCGTCGACGACTGGTCGCAGGGACCACCGCTGGCGTACCTCACCGAGCTCGCCGACCACTGGGCGAACGCGTACGACTGGCGTGTGGTGGAACGGAAGCTGAACTCACTGCCGCAGTTCCGCACCACGATCGACGGCGTCGGCATCCACTTCCTGCACGTGCGTTCGCCGCATCCCGCGGCGACACCACTTCTGCTGACGCACGGCTGGCCCAGCGCACCGGTGGAGTTCCTCGACATCATCGACCTCCTCACGGATCCGGAGGACCCAGCCGACGCGTTCGACGTCGTGTGTCCTTCGCTTCCAGGGCACGGCTTCAGCGACAAGCCGGCGACGACCGGGTGGACGGTGCAGCACATCGCCGAAGCGTGGGCGGAACTCATGTCCCGGCTGGGGTACGAGCGCTACATCGCACACGGCGGCGACTGGGGATCGTGGGTTTCGGCCGCGCTCGGCACCGTCGATGCGGAACACCTCGCGGGCATCCACCTCACGATGCCCCTCGCGCGGCCGCCGCAGGAACAGGTGGAGCTCGACGAGCGCGATCAACGAGCCATGGCGCGGATGCGGGGCTTCGGCAAGAACCGCTCCGGTTATGCCGCGATCCAGTCCAGTCGCCCGCAGGCACTCGGTTACGGCCTCACCGACTCCCCCGCGGCGTTGCTGGCCTGGATCGTCGACCGCTTCTGGGAGTGGGCGGGACACGACAACGATCTCGAACAGGCGGTGCCGAAGGACAAGCTGCTCGACATCGTGTCCACCTACTGGCTCACCGGCACAGGTGCCTCGTCGGCCCGGCTGTTCTGGGAGAGCTTCGACACCGAGCCGATGAACCCCACGAACGTGCCGACTGGCGCATCGGTGTTCCCGAACGACGCGTGGCTGCCGAGGGCGTGGGCCCGCACTCGCTTCACCGATCTGCGGTACTGGCGTGATCTCCCGGAGGGAGGCCACTTCCCGGCACTGGAACGCCCAGTGGAGCTCGCCGCCGAACTCCGCGCGTTTCTGCGCGTGCTCGACTGACACGCGGAAGACTCGACCGACACGCGAAAGGGGAGCTTCCGCACAGGAAGCTCCCCTTTCACATGTCACGCTCAGACGTGCGTGACGACCGGCACCGAGTCCTTCGCCGCGGCGCCGGCGACGGACTTGGGCACCGTCAGCGCGGCGAGCAGCCCGATCACCAGCAGACCGGCCGCGCCGAGGAACGCGTTCGAGTACCCGGAGGCCATCTGCGCGGCGACGTGCGTCTCGCCACCTCCCGCGTTGGCGACCGCCACGAGCACGGCCAGGCCGGCCGCGCCGCCCACCGTCTGCCCGGTCGTGAGCAACCCGGAAGCGAGTCCCTGCTGGCTCGACGGCAGCGACGCGGTGGCCAGGTTCGCCGTCGTGGCGAGGATCATGCCCACACCGATGCCGAACAGCACGCACGGGCCGAGCAGGTCGAGGACGTACGACGCGCGCTCGTCCGCCAGCGACATCCATCCCAGCGAGAGCACCGCGACGGCAAGGCCGCTCACCAGCGTGAACCGCTCGCCGAGCTTGCTCGTCTGCGACACGACCGCGGTGGCGCCGAGGAAGATCGCGAGCGACAGCGGCAGGTACGCCAGGCCCGTGAGCAGCGGGCTGTACCCGAGGACGAGCTGCATCAGCAACGTCAGGAAGTAGAACGTCGACGCCATCGCGGCACCGATGCAGAACATCGAGATGTTGGCGGCGACGACGGCCCGATTGCGGAACACGCTCAGCGGCATCAGCGGTGCGCTGGAGAGCTTCGCCTGGTCGAACAGGAAGAGCCCGATACCGACGACCGCGACGGTGAACGAGATGACGCTGACGAGCGAGGTCCATCCCTCACGCTCGCCCTCCGCGATGCCGTACACCAGCGCCGCGATACCGATGGTCACCGACAGAGCGCCGAGAACGTCGAGCTTGCGCGGCCCGGCAGGGGCGGCCGACGGCGCGATGGAGATGGCGGCCACGACGAACAGCGCGATGCCGACCGGGACGTTCAGCAGCAGCACCCAGCGCCACGACAGCCAGTCCGTGACCACGCCACCGGCGAGCACACCGATCGCGCCGCCACTGCCACCCGCTGCTCCCCACAGCCCGAACGCCTTGGCACGCGCCGCGGGTTCGGTGAACGTCGTACCGAGCACGGTCAGCGTCGCGGGTGACATCAGCGCGACGCCGACACCCTGTGCCGCACGGGCGATGATGAGCGTCGTCGCGTTCTGGGCGAAACCGCCGGCAAGGCTTGCCAGGGTGAACAGCCCGACACCCGCGAGGAAGAAACCGCGCCGGGAGAACAGGTCTGCCATGCGACCGGCGAGGAGCAGCAGGCCGGCCATCGGGATCAGATACGCGTTGATGACCCACGGCAGGGTGCTCGCGTCGAACTTCAGGGCTGACTGGATGGATGGCAGAGCCACGTTCATGATGGTGCCGTCGAGCACCACCAGCAGCTGCCCCACGCAACAGGCGAGCAGCACGAGGCCTGTTCGCCCTTGGTTGGTATTCGACATCGGTCGGCTCCTTCGCAGATGGACACCGGGAGCGCACGCAGGCGGTGTGCGCACTCCCCAGGGGGATCCAGCGTCTCGCCACGCGGTACATCCGCGATCGGACCGCGCTCAAGTCCCCGCGCCCGCGGCATCGCGCCCTGTAGTCGTCCTCGACCGCGCTTGAAGGTGCGTTGGCCACGCTGCCTTCGATCGCCTTCGATCTGCAAAGGACTGGTTCAGATGCCCCGTATTGTCAAGAACTTGGCCGTGTTCGCCTCGGCGGCGGCGCTCGCGCTCGGCGGAGCCGTCCAGATGAGCACCACAGCGGCCGGAGCGGAAGCGGTGACAGACACACAGGTGACACTCAAAACCCACGCGGTGGTCGGTTCCTGGCAGGGAACCGTGCAGCACCAGGGCGGCAGCGGCCCGATCAGCCTCAACTTCACGTCCTCCGGCTCCGTGTGCCTGCGCTCCGGCGATGGCGAACACGGCTACGGCGAAGGCACCGGCACGTGGTTGTCCACAGGCACCAAAACCGTCAAGTTCACCGTGCGGGAATACCTCTACGACAACGCGGGCAACCCGACCGGTTCAGTCGACGTGAAGCAGTCCGGCTCCATCTCGGGCAGCACCCTGTCCAGCTCGGGCATGTCCACGATCTACGACGTCAACGGCAACTTCATCGCGACCGCCACGGCTTCGATCACCGTGGTCCGCATCTGACGCGACGAAGGAGACCCTGTTCCGCGGCGGCGGGGCAAACTTGTGGAACAGGGTCTCTCACAGGTGCTTTCCGGCGACCACCGTCCCGACTTCCAGCGACGCCAGACCTTCCTGGACGTCCGCGGCGCGCCTGACCTGGCGGTCGAGCTCCGTGCGCTGCTTCGCGGTCAGCCCGCGGAAGAGCTCCACCCTGATGTCGATGCGCTTGCCGGACCGCTTCTGGTGCCACACTCCGGCGACCACGCCACCGACCAGCACCACCGGCACCGGGCCTGCCTGCCCCCCGTGACAACGCCCGCTCGAAGGCACGACCGGGGAACACCGCCTCGCGCGGACAGCCGCCGACGACGTACACGTCGAAGTAGGGCAACAACCGCAGCCCTCGTGGCCGGCCCCCGACCTCCAGGTCGTCGTCCGCGGCGAGCCAGGACGGCACACCCTCGAGCTCGACCGGGCGCAGGCGATCGCCCAGCGCCGCGAACACCTCGCTCGCCCACTTCTTCGGCGCACCCAGCCACTGCGCGAACTGTTGCGGTGTCGCTGGGCCGTAAGCGCACAGGTACTTCAGCACCAGCCGGGTCACAGCCTCCTCGCCCGGCATCGGCGTGAAGTCCGGCAGCCAGCGCGTCAGGGAGGTGTACGTCGTCCTGCGCGCGTTCTCCGGGCCGAAGCACAGCACGCCGCGGTTCGCCGCCACCTGCAGCGCCAACCGCCAGCGCGGCACATCCCGGTGAACCCCGGCACGACGAGATCACCCGCCCACGACCCGGCTTCCGCGATCACCCGCTCACCGAGCTCGTCGATGTTCAGCTCGTCATCGCGGATCGCGTGGCCGATCGCGCCGACCACCTCGTCCACCTGGTCCGGACTCATCCGTGCCGACACCGGAAGCCGTGGCGGTTGCGCGGGAATCGCGTTGACCGCGCCGGCCCACATCGGCATGTCCGCGGTCGCGAGCAGGTGCACCGTCCCCCGCGGGCCGAAGGTCTTGACCAGCTCACGGCTTGCCCACAACGCATTCCGCACGTCCACACGGGACGTTTTGGCCACGCGGAGCCCGATCGACAACTCGGCGGCGGACATCACCTGCGCGTGGATCCCGCACACATCGCTCACGACGGCCGCGATGCCGCGCTCGGTGTCCGGCTTCGTCAGCGAGTGCCGGACGAGCCTGCGGGCGCATGCCTCGTGCCACGGCACCAGCACTCGCGCCACTTCGGTTCCTCGCTCTCAGCGGGAGAACGTCTGCGGGCGGACCGTCCATTCGACGGCCCGCCGGCAGGGGAGAGAAGACTTCACCGAACCGCGTTGTCCGCGGGCACTTCGGGCCGCGGGTCACCCGCGCACGTCACGTCCTCTTCCGGCAGCACGCCGTCGACCAGGTAACGGGTCACCAGGTGGTCGACCACGGCGTTACCGGCGAAGGCGAACGTCTCGTGCCCGCCCGAGTCCGTCACCGTGATCATGCGGTGCCCCAGGGACCGCGCCATCTCGGCACCGCCCTCGTAGCAGCTCCACGGGTCGCTGTCGGTCTGCACGACGACGCCCACGGGGTATCCGGCGCGGACCACCTCCGTGGGCGGCTCGGCGTGCTTGAACGTCGCGAACGTCCCGACCCACGGCTGCGCGCGCATCACGCCGAATCCGTAGGGGTACTTCTCACGGAACTGCCGCATGTCCGCGTAGTAGGCCTCGAGGTCCGTCGGCCACTCGGTCTCCAGCGTCACCGCCTCGAGCACCGCCTCCCGCAGACCGCCCATCGTGGAACCGGGGCGCCACACGCCCTGGCCGGAGAGCAGTGCCTCCGCCGCCGCGGAGTCGCCGTGCGACACCGCCTTGCGCAGATCCACCACGAGCCGGGCGAGCTGGTCCCACTCCGACCGCCGCGGCGCCAGCACGCCGATCCGCTGGTCGAACAGCGTGCGCAACAGCGGGCTCGGCGTCAGCGCGGCGAGCCCGGCAGCGACGTCCTCGACGGAGCCGATCACGTCTGCCTCGCCGGCACCGAGTTCGTACCGGCTCACGCGTTCGCCGGCCCACCGCGCCCATGCGTCGACGCTGCTCCGGATCGCAGGGCCCTGCGCCATGAACTGCGTGCGCCAGTCCCACCGGGGATGCTTGCACGAGTCCAGCACGTTGCGGTCCAGGTGATCCGGGAACATCGTGCCGTACACCGCGCCGACCATCGTGCCGTACGCGTATCCGAGGTAGTTGATCTTCTCCTCGCCCAGCAGCACGCGGATCGATTCGATGTCACGCGCGAGGTTGCGGGTACTGACGTGCTGACGGAGGGTGCCGCCTGCTCGGTTGCAGCCCTCCTCCCGCTCCTTCATGTCGGCGGCGATCAGCGGGAACTGCTCGTCCGGAGGCCGCGAGTCGAAGGTCGCGGTGATCGGACTCGCCTCGGCGCCGAGGAACGTGGAGTCCCCTGTACCCCGTGGGTCGAACCCGACGAGGTCGTACACCTCGTTCAACGAGGTGGTGCGCCGCAGCTCGACCGGCATGCGGGCACCGAGACCATCGTCTCCGCCGGGTCCGCCGTTGATCGCCAGCAGTACGCCGCGCCGGCGCGCCGGATCGATCGCCGGAATGCGGGTGAGCTTCAACGAGATCCGCTCACCGGCCGGATCGGAGTAGTCGAGCGGCACCTCGAGGACGGCGTGCTGCACACCGTCCTCATCTGCTGCCGACCACACGGGTAAGGACGTCGCCACGATAAGTCCCCTTGACCTGTCAGGTGAGCTTCACGAGAACGTTGCCGAAGTGCTTGCCCCGCAGCAGGTCGATCAGTGCCTGCGGCGCCTTCTCCAGGCCACCGTCGACGATCGTGTGCGGGAAGACGAACTTGCCTTCCTTCAGCCACGTGCTGAAGTTCTGCTGCCACGCCCAGATCTGCTCCGGGGTGTGGTAGGTCGCGAACGGCCGGATCTGGATCTGGCGCACGATCGCGGTCATGATGTCGAGGCGCGGGAACGCGCCGTCGCTGTCGCCGACCTGGCCGGACAACGCACCGCACAGGGCGAAGCGCGCGTCCTGCGCCGCCGCCTGGACCGCCGCCTCGAACTGCTCGCCACCGACGACGTCGAAGAAGACGTCGATGCCGTCCGGCGCCAGCCTGCGCAGGTTGTCGACGGTCTTGCCCTCCTTGTAGTTGAAGGCGGCGTCGAAACCGAGCTCGTTCACCAGGTAGTCGATCTTCTTCTGGCTACCGGCGGAACCGATGACGCGCTTGGCGCCGAGGCATTTCGCGATCTGTCCTGCGAGGGAGCCGACACCACCGGCGGCACCGGAGACGAACACCGTGTCGCCCTCGTGCACCTGCGCGATGTCCACCATGCCGTGGTACGCGGTCGGACCCTGCGTCAGGTAGTGCTCCGGCGTCGGGAACATGGTGGGGTCGAGCTTCCAGAACGACTGGGCGGGCCCGACGGCGTACTCCTGCCAGCCGTTCATGCCCTCGACGCTGTCTCCGACGGCCAGGTCGGGGCTGTTCGACGCGACGACCTTGCCGACGGCGAAGCCCCACAGCGCCTCACCGGGCTTGTAGGTGGGCATCGGCAGGTCCGCGTCTTCGCGCATCAGGTCCTGCATCACCGCGGTGACCTGGAGGTAGTCGTAACGGACGACGACCTCGCCGTCACCGGGTGCGCGGACATCGACCTCGACGACGTCGAAGTTGGCCTCGGACACGACGTCCGTCACGTGGGAGGCGAGACGCACTTCCCGTGTCTTGGCGGGAATCGCCGTGGTAGCCATGAGGGAGACCTCCATGCTAGGAATCGATTTGGCACCAGCCTCGAACATCGCCCTAGAGCGGCGGTGGAGTCAGGCACCCCTCGGGTCAGGAAGCCCGTGCGACCGGCTCCGCCTGCCCGTCGCGATGGACGGTCCGCGACTTCGTGCGGAGCTGCCCGTCGGTGCGCACCAGGACGTCCTCGATGTAGAACGTCGGCTCGAACGTGACCTTGCCTTCGGCGTCGGTCCGCGTCACGAGAGAGCAGTACGTGACGTTCAGGGTGTTCTCACCGGCTTCTTCGATCAGGTAGTGGTCGTTCCAGTGCCGTACGGCCACACCCCGGTACCGGGGCAGAGCGGCGTTGGCGCCGGCGATCAGGGCAGCACGGCCCTCGACCTTCTCGCCGCGGTGGGCGTGGTCGGTGACACCGTCCTCGGTGAACGTCTGGGCGTAGCCCTCGATGTCCAACGCGTCGAGCAGCCGCATCTGCTGTGCGTAGAACGTCTGAACCTCGATGTGGACCTCAACACTGACACGGGACACGACAACTCCTCGTCTGCCGGCTTCGTACGGCGAATGTGCCTGGCCCGGCTGGACATCCGGTCGAGTCGTCCTCGTTCGACCCCGCTTCCATCCGGCGTCGAGAGGTGCTCGCCAGGGTGGGGTGACAGCATCCTTACCAACTCGCGAGGAGGGCCACTATGGCCTCAGTTCCCGACGTCACCAAGTCGGTGACGGTCGAGGCGACCATCGAGCAGGCGTTCGCGATCTTCGCGGAACGGCCGTTGGAGTGGTGGCCGGAATCGCACGTGTTCGTCGAGCAGCGGCTGGCGATCACGATCGAGCCGTTCGTCGGCGGTCGCTACTTCGAGCGCGGTGCGGACGGCGAGGAGATCGCGTGGGGCACCATCGTCGAGTGGGACCCGCCGAACCGGCTCGTGATGACGTGGCGGGTCGGCCCCCAGTGGCAGCCCATCTTCGACGACGAGAAGGCCTCGTTCATCAAGGTCGACTTCGTGGCCACGGGCCCGGCTACGACGACCGTGACGCTGACGCACGCCGACCTGCACCGCCACGGTGACATCGCCGAGGGCATCCACCGGGCGCTCAACGGTCCTTCACCCGGCGAGACGCTGGAGCAGTACGCGGCCGTCGTGGCCAAGCACGTCCCCAAGGCAGCCTGATCTCCCCTGACGCGCGAGACATGTCTCGCGCGTCAGGGCATCGGCAACCGGGAAGCTTGCAAGATCGTCGGGATCGCGTCCGGACCGGCGAACGCCGGCGCGGCAGCCGCGACCCGACCGGCCGCAGGGCAGGGGGCGCCGTCGATCACCTCGGCGGCGCCTTCCCCCGTGCGGAGCGGGTTCTCGGCGAGACCGTGCGGCCTGCTACGCCACCAGTTCCCAAGGCGCTGCCCTGTCCGCGGACAGCGCTGGGGACTCGCGTTCGTCGTGGCCTTGTCAGGCACCGAGTTCGAGCTCCTCGTCGGTGTGGCGGACCTCGCGGACGTCGACGAGCCTGCGCAGCTGCTCGACCAGCTGGGCAGGCGAACGGCCTGGCAGGAGCGCGACCTCGACGTCGAGGCGGAAGAGCCCACCGGGACCGGCCGGGCGCAGGCTGAGCCGTTCGACGTCGACGCCCCGGCTCGAGAACAGCACCACGACGCGCGCGAGAACGCCCTGCTCGTTGCGCAGCAACATGGAGAGCGAATGTCTTGTCATCATTCATCTTCCTCGTCGAACAAGGGCCTGATGCCCCTCGCGGCCATGATCTCGTCGTTGCCGGTTCCCGCGGCCACCATCGGCCACACCTGCGCGTCCTGCCCCACCACGAAGTCGACCACCACAGGACGGTCGCGCACCGCCATCGCCTCGGTGATCACAGCGTCCACCTCGGACCTCTCCGAGCACCGCAGACCCGCGCACCCCAGCGCGTCCGCGAGCTTCACGAAGTCCGGCAGACGGTTGTGGGTGTTGAGCCGCGTGTTGGAGTAGCGGCCGCCGTAGAAAAGGGTCTGCCACTGCCGAACCATGCCGAGGTTGCCGTTGTTGATGATCGCGACCTTGATCGGGATGCCCTCGATGGCACAGGTGGCGAGCTCCTGGTTGGTCATCTGGAAGCAGCCGTCGCCGTCGATCGCCCACACCACGCGGTCCGGTGCGCCGACCTGCGCGCCCATGGCGGCCGGAACCGCGAACCCCATGGTGCCCAGGCCACCGGAGTTGATGAACGAGGCGGGGCGTTCGTACTTGACGTACTGCGCGGCCCACATCTGGTGCTGACCGACACCCGAGGTGTAGATCGCCTCCGGCCCGACGAGCGTGCTCAGCCTCTCGATCACGTACTGCGGGGCGAGCGCGCCGTCGGCAGGCCAGTCGTAGCCGAGCGGGAAGCTCGTCCGCAACCCGTTGAGGTAGTCCCACCACGAGGTGAGGTCCGAGGTTCTGGTCACCGCGGCGTTCAACTCGGCGATCACGTCCCGGCAGTCGCCGACGATCGGCACGTCGGCCCGGCGGTTCTTGGAGATCTCCGCAGGATCGATGTCGGCGTGCACCACTGCGGCGTCCGGCGCGAAGTGGGGCAGCGACCCCGTCACCCGGTCGTCGAACCGGGTTCCCAGCGCGATCAGCAGGTCGGCCCGCTGCAACGCGGCGACGGCGGGCACCGTGCCGTGCATGCCGGGCATCCCCAGGTGCTGCGGGTGCGAATCGGGGAACGCTCCACGGGCCATGAGCGTGGTGACCACCGGAATCCCGGTGCGGGTGGCCAGCTGGAACAGCGCCTGGGCCGCACCGGAGCGGATCACCCCGCCGCCGACGTAGAACACCGGCCGGCGCGAGGTCGCGATGAGCTGGGCCGCCTTGCGGACCTGCACCGGTGACACGGCGGGACGGCGCCGGGTCCCCAGCGGTGCGGGCACGTAGGTCGCCGGGGCCGACTGCACGTCTTTGGGCAGGTCGACCAGCACCGGGCCCGGCCTGCCGGACGCCGCGAGCGCGAACGCCTCCGTGATCACCGCGGGGATGTCCGCGGGGTCGGTCACCTGGAAGCTGTGCTTGGTGATCGGCAGCGTGATGCTGCGGATGTCCGCTTCCTGGAAGGCGTCGGTGCCGATCACCGAGCGGGCGACCTGCCCGGTCACCGCGACGATCGGCACCGAGTCCATGTAGGCGTCCGCGAGCGGTGTGACGAGGTTCGTCGCCCCCGGCCCCGACGTCGCCATGCACACGCCCACCCGCCCGGTCGCCTGCGCGTACCCCTGCGCGGCGTGCCCGGCGCCCTGCTCGTGGCGCACCAGCACGTGCCGGATCTTCACCGAGTCGAGCAGCGGGTCGTACGCGGGCAGGATCGCCCCGCCGGGCATTCCGAAGATCACCTCGCAGCCGACGTCCTCGAGCGCCTTGACCAACGCACCTGCACCGGTGGTATCCACGGTTCTCCCGAACGGTTCAGCCCGCGAGCTGGCGCTCCAGCTGGCGAGGGGACAACGGCTTGTCGAGCGACGGCTCGGAGCTCAGGATGGCCCGCTGCAACTGACGCAGCCTTTCGGACGGCTCAAGCCCCAGCTCTTCGATCAGCGTGTCCCGCAGCGACTGGTAGGCCTCCAGCGACTTCCACTGCCGGCCCGCCCGGTAGAGCGCGAGCATGTACTGCGCACACAGGTTTTCGTGCATCGGGTGCTGCGCGGTGAGCACGGACAGCTCGCTCAGCAACGACTGGTGCTTGCCGAGCTGGAGGTCGGCCTCGATGCGGGTCTCCAGCACGCCGAGACGGCTCTCCTGCAACCGGGTGACCTCCATGCCGAGCCGGACGCCGATCTGCACGTCCACCAGGACCGGGCCGCGCCACACCTCGGCCGCGCTGCGCAGCAGCCGGCTCGCGGACTCCAGGTCGCCGACCTCGAACGCCCGCTGACCCGCGCTCGCGAGCCGCTCGTAGCTGCGGACGTCGACGCTCTCCGGCGGGACGGCCAGCATGTAGCCCCCGTACCGGGTCACCAGGACGTTCTTCGCGATGCCGGGACTCTCGCCCGGCATGGCCGCCTCGATGCGCCGACGCACCTGCAGCACGTAGGTCTGCAGGGTCGTGAGCGCGCTGCGTGGCGGTGTCATCCCCCAGAGCTCTTCAATGAGCGTCGGCACCGTGACGACGTGGCCTGCCTGCAGCCCGAGCAGCGAGAGCACCTGCCTGGGCTTCACCGCGCTCGGCGCGATCGAGATGCCGTTCTCCCGTGCCTCCAGCGGTCCGAGAACCTTGATCTCCATTGGAGCCTCCCCTGCTCAGCGGCGGTGACTTGCTCGTGCCACAAGTTCACCTGAGCTGGGCTATCGCCCGCCACGTATGCCGCCATGACCTTCGGATGGCGAAGTACTGAGCCGGGGGTGAAAAACTCATGTGCCCGAACGAACCGAACCAATCCGTCCCGTGATCGACCGAACACGTGCCGTGACAACAGTCGAAATACTCGGCCATTGCCACGGCATTGACTCGCTGGTCAATGCAGGCTTCACCTTCTGAACCGATACAGAGCAGTCCCCGAACTGCTCTTGCCTGTCTAGTATTTGGTCTGGGCGCGCTGGAGCCGCGTTTGCTCTGGAGCGGTTGCTCTTGGGGGGCACGTGAATGCAATGTCTTCTACACCGAGATACCGCGCGGTCATCGTCATGGTGTTCGCCGCGGTCTGCCTGACCGACCTGACCCGCGCGCTACTTCTCGCCGGCGAGATCACCGAATTGGCGGTATCGGTCATTGGCTTAGCGGTACTTGTTCTACTGCAAGTGTCATATTTCAGGCCGCTGAACGCTCTTCAGCGCCACCTCGCTCTGGCCGCCCAAGCCGTCCTGCTGACCCTGCCCTTCGCCCTCTACGGCCATTCCTGGACGGGCGTCGCGGGCCTGGTCGCCGGCAACGCCCTCCTCGTCCTGCGCCCGGCTCTGGGCTGGACGGTCTTCGTGACGACCGTGGCCGCGACCGGTCTCGTCCAGGTCACCCACGGCGACCCGATGACGGCCATCGCCGTCACCGCCCTGCTGCTCGCGGGCCTGGCCACCGGCTTCGCCACCCATCGCACGACATCGCCCGACCCGCCGGCCCCACCGGCCGTCGCCGTCGCGGACGCCACCGTCGCGGACGCCACCGTCGCCGCCGTCACCGCCGAACGCGTCCGCGTGGCCAGGGACCTCCACGACCTGCTCGGTTACAGCCTCAGCGCCATCAAGCTGAAGAGCGAGCTCGCGCACCGGATCGTCACCGACCGCCCCGACTCCCCCGACCGGGACTGGGACTTCGTGCGCGAGCACATCATCGAGATCTTGGACATCACCCACAGCGCCCTTGCCGACGTGCGCTCACTGGCTCGCGCCTATCGCCCGATCTCCCTCGCGGACACGTCCGACTCGGCCAAGGCGATGCTGGCCGCCTCGAACATCGACGTCCGCGTCGAGCTCGACCACGACCCGCTCCCGGAGACCGTCGAGACAGTCCTGGCGGCCGTGCTCTGCGAGGCCGTCACCAACATCCTGCGCCACAGCGACGCGAGCACCTGCACCATCGGCGTGCGGCAGCGCGGCGCCACCGTCCTGCTCGACGTGATCAACGACGGCGCCGCCGACCGCGCCGTCTCCGTCGACTGCAACGGCGTCCGCAACCAGGCCGAACGCGTCCACGCCGCCGGCGGCACCTTCACCGCCCGCCACGTCGGCGACGGTTCGTTCCACGTCCACGCCGCCATTCCGGCCCCGTTCCCGCCTCCTTGACCGCGGCTCACCCGCACGCCGGTATCGGCACCGCATCGCGCCGTTCACCCGCTGAACGACCCGGCACACGACCCTGACGTGCCTCTTTGCAACGACTCTTTTGACTTCGTCGGCAAGAGAATCGTTGCGAAGGTCAGCTCGATGATCAGGAACTCCCAGGTCGACGCAGCGCGAGGCCGTCCACCGCCGACCGGTCAGAACCAGCCGGACTTGCGGGCGATCCGGACGGCGTCGACGCGGTTGCGGGCGTCGAGCTTGGCCGTGGCTGACGTCAGGTAGTTGCGCACCGTCCCGACGGACAGGAACAACGTCGTCGCGATCTCCATGGCGTCCGCGCCGTCGGAAGCAAGCCTCAACACCTCCAGCTCGCGCGGTGTCAAAGGACATTCGTCGGTGTCCCACGCCGACAGCGCCAGATGGGAGTCGATCACCCGGCGCCCGACCGAGACGCCGCGGATGGCGTCCGCGAGCTCACCGACGGGAGCGTCCTTGAGGATGAAGCCGTTGACGCGAGCGTTCAACGCACGGCGCAAAGTGCCCGGCCGGCCCAGGCTCGTGAGAATGAGCGTGCGGGTGTCAGGAGCCGTGTCGTGGATCATGGTAGCCGCGGAAAGACCGTCCATACCGGGAAGGTCGATGTCCAGGACCGCCACGTCCGGTTTGTTCTCCGCCACGGCTGCGATGATTTCGTTGCCCGTGGCGACGGACGCGACAACCTCAATATCCGGTTCTAGATTCAACAAAGCGACCAACGCGCCGCGGACCATTTGCACGTCCTCGGCGAGAAGCACTCTGATCATCCGACCCCCTCTTGCCCCCAGGTCACCATTTCGAGTTTTACACTCGGTGACCATGCAAGCAAGCATCGAGGTCGATTGCCCGGAGCGTTACTCCGAATGCGCTGCGGTTATTTAAGTCAGTAATCGGTGGGCTACCTGGTGTTACCGCGTGCTCACACGTGGCTCAAGAGCCGAATCGGCTACCGGAACATCCTGAGCACTGTCCGAACGGGAACCGCTGGACGCGATTCGGCACTCGTCGCGGCTGATCAGCGGGGCTCGCCCCACCGCTCCAGCAGTCCGAGACCGCCGTCGACGGTGATCACCTGCCCTTGGATCCAGCCGGCCTCGTCGGTGCAGAGCAACGACACGGCGTTGGCGATGTCCTCGGGCAGGGTGACGCGACCGGACGGGCTCTTGATCGCGAGCCGGTCGACCATGCCGGGGTCGATGTTCATGGGGCCGTTGTCGACGACCGTGGTGACGACGGCGTTGACGGCCACCCGGTACCAGGCCAGCTCCAGCGCGAGCGTCCTGATCACGCCGTACACCGGAGTCGCCGTGTAGGCGGCGATGACCACCCGGCCACCGTCCTGCAGCGACTTGGCGAGCGGCTCCACGAGGTTGAGCAACGGCGTCAGATCGGGCGATTCGGCGTGGTGCACGAACATGTCCAGCTGGCCGCGCTCCTGCTTGACCCGGTCGAGCAGGCGGCGCACCGAGAACTCGTCCTGGACGTCGAGCTGGGCGACGGTCACCGAGCCGGGCTTGCCCGTCAGCACGAGCCTCGCGCGCTCCAGGTCGACGTCGTCGTCGGAGGTCGTGAGGATGACGTGGGCGCCGTTGTCGCAGAGCTTGCTCGCGATGGCGAGACCGAGCCCGTGCGTTCCCGACGTGACAAGGGCGATCTTGCCGTCGAGTCCCAGGCGCGTGTTGACCGGTTCGATCATGATGCTGACCACCTCGTTGTCCGCGTGGTGATCGACGTTCCGCCCGGCCGCTAGGGCCGAACTCGACTACTTCTTGCGCAATCCCTCCAGGATCCGCAGGATGGCCCGTTCGACCTCACGACCGGTGCGCTTCGGGTCGGGTGAGCTCGCGATGGTGCTGGCACTCGCGGACAGCGCCCCGAACAGCAGTCTGGCCATGATCTCCACAGGTGCCTCCTCGATCTCCCCCGCGTCGACGAGCAGCTGCACGGCAGTGCGGAGCAGACCGAAGCTGAAGTGCTCCTCCGCCTCGCGCCAGCGCTCCCAGCCCATCACGACGGGCCCCTCGTGGACGATGATCCGCTGGTACTCGGGCTCCAGGCACTTGCGGACGTACGCGCGCAGACCCGCGATCGCGGTGTCCCACGGCTGGCCGTCGCCGGTGACCACGGCGGTCAGCGACTCGATCGACCG